>NZ_AZFH01000010.1:18034-85506 GCF_001435735.1 Ligilactobacillus equi DSM 15833 = JCM 10991 | reverse complement strand
TGTTAAGCTTTTTTTGCGAATTTTCAAATATTACGAACTAGCAAATCGCGTATAATAATATATAATTTTATATTTTATTATATTTTTATATATACAAATATATCACGACGTGATATACTTAATATGTAAACAGATGACAACAACTAGGAGGACTTTTATTATGTCAAA
Organism: Ligilactobacillus equi DSM 15833 = JCM 10991; assembly: GCF_001435735.1. Taxonomy (NCBI): domain Bacteria; kingdom Bacillati; phylum Bacillota; class Bacilli; order Lactobacillales; family Lactobacillaceae; genus Ligilactobacillus; species Ligilactobacillus equi. Next base: position 85,338 of record NZ_AZFH01000010.1, on the reverse strand, counting down.
TGTATTGTTTGCGATTGACTTAGGAAATCGTCAAATTAAAACAAGTGATGGAGAAATGACAGACATTATTCCAACTTCTCTTGTTAGGGAAAAAGATTATTCAGGATATGGTGAGTCTAAATTAGAAGATTTTGAATTATACACCATTGATAATGAATCTTGCTATATCGGAAAAGATGTCAAAAAATTTATTAATGCACGTAGTGGACTTCAAACTAGTACGGATCGTTATGTTGATAATCAAATTTTTAAATTTTTAGCTATTGCTGCTATTGCTAGATATGCTAAAAATCATTTGAGTTCCAAAAAAGGAAATTTAAAAATTACTTTGATGGCAGGTTTACCAAGTGAAGATTTTCAAAACAATAAAAATATCGAAAATGTTCGAAAAATCTTTTCTGGTAAGCATGAAGTGATTTATAATAATAATGGTGAGGAGAGAGTGGTTAACTTTACAGTTGATGAAGTTTACTTTGTTCCTCAGCCATATGGTTCTTTCCTTTCAACTGCTTTAAAAGGAATTGATATTGTGGAAGGTATTGGAGATCAAGAAGATTTCGATCGTTATGATGAATACAATAAAAGTAGATTAGCAATTATTGATGTTGGAGGCGGAGACTTACAATTTGTTATTGTAGAGTATGGACAGTTTGTAACAGATAAAGCTATTCAACTTAGAATGGGTGCTATTGAATTATTTAATGATATTCGTAGTCGACTTATGAAAGAATACAATATAAAGGGTAATCATAATGAGATTGAATCTCTAGTAAGAGAAGGAATTGAAAATAATACTTATCGTTTTGTATATAAAGTCAACAGACGCAAGGAAATTGATATAACTGATATTGTTGTAGAAAGTATTGAAGATTGGACTCGCCGTATTGTAGAAGAGTTCCAACTTGCTTATCGTGATTCTGAAACATTAGATTTTGTGATGATTGCTGGTGGCGGTGCAAATATTGTTGATAAAGAAATTATCGACAATGCTTTTAATAAAGAATATGAACGCACTGTATTTGTTTCTAATAGTGAAATGGCTAATGTTGACGGATATATCAAGCGACTACAAATTTTAGAAAATGGTGGCGATTAGTCGATGGGAAAAAATAAAGGAATATACGTTGCTTTGGATTATGAAAAAGAAGGGGATATTATTCAATTTTTGGAGTCATCTCCTTTTAGTAAAAAAGCTCTTGTTATACTTGGGTTGCGTGAACTTATGAAACAAGATAGTGTGTCTGTATCACTCAGTAATAACTTAAATGCACAGATTAATACAAGAAATGAATTTCAAGAACCCAACAATAGTGCTAATAGCATGGACGTTTCTTCAGAATTTGATACACCTACGAGAGTTGTTGAACAATATAAGCAACAAGGTGAAGCAATGCCAAATATGCCAAACGATAGAACGGTATCTGAGAAAAGGCCGGGAAATAAAATTCACCGAAAAATTACAAATGGTGGCATTCTAAAATAAAATTATATACGCTTTAAAAACGTAAATGGAACCTTCAAAAAAGTTTCGTAAACGCAAATAAAGCCGTCGATAGACGGCTGAAATAACATTTTAACATTTTTGGTCGTCACCGACCTAATCCCAAAAGCAAGTGCTGGAACACTTGCTTTTTTCAATTATTATATTCTATTGCTTCAAATAAGGCAAATCAGATTAAAGTTATTATCATAACTACTAAGTTCCATCCCACGTGATTCAACATATTTTGTCTAATGTCCTTAAAAATCAAATAGTTTCCCGTTAAGAAAATCGAAATTATACCGTAATTAATAACGTTAGCAATGGTTAAATCAGTCCCGATGTGGGCAAAACAGAATAGTAAAGCAGAAATAGCTGCTGAAACGTACTTTGAAATTCGTGATCCATTTATAGGGATCATTAGGTATCTAAAAATGTATTCTTCAGCAATTGGAGCAAGCACTACAACATAAACAAGCATTACCATTGATGATAATCCACCATAATTTATCAATTTTAAGATGTGCTTAGTATTCTCGGAATCTTTGGTAACAATACCAACTTTACTAGATAAATAAATACTAATTGCCAAAACGATGTACATAACGATAACAAAGCATGTTGCTTTTATTATTCTTTTAAAGCCGCTAGGACTTGAATTACTGTTGATATTGGTTGTATTTCTGATTGTCGCATCTATCACCGTTAGGAAAAATGCGAAGATGAGTAAAAAGGCAACTGTATAAGATAGACTATTCTTATGAACGCTCCAGACTCCTAAAGCTATCTGCTCAAGAATTAATAACAAGAAACTGATAATGAATCTTGTGAGTGTTTTTTTATTTTCAGGTTGTATTATTTTTATTATAAAGTTGAATGTGTTAGTTAGCATTTACTTCTCTCTTTTCTTAGTGTGTTTTTTTCTGTTTTTGTACTTGATGCTTGGTTTCTTGCTTGATTTTTGAGTGCCTTTTTGCTTTTGTTGTTGCGAGTTTCTGTTTGAGCTCAAGTTACGATAACCAGTAAATTTTTTGGCACTTCTCAGACTCCGATGTTTGATTACTCTAACTTGGCTTCTTGCTCTGACGTACTTAATAGCAAGATAAATAATAGCGACTGCTAAACCACTAAATAAAGAGTTAACAAAGTACAACAGGTAAGACATGTTAGGTGTAAAATCAGCAAATGTCTTAGTGACAAAGGCGAAATACAGTTGACCTAACCAGAGAATCAGATAAGCACCCATAAGAGATGCAATAAATAGAGCTATTGCGATGCTGTTTTCTTTGAGATTGTTCTTAAGAGGCGCATATAAATCAAGGTTAGTAAGTTCTTTAGGTGAAAATCTAATACTAGTAATGCCTTTGAGTATTGGTATTAAACTTACTATTCCAAAAAACGTTAGTAAGAAATAGTTTAATAAAATATGCTGCTTCCACAGGAAGAGGCCAGAGATAGTTCCACCTAAGATGGATAGTGTTAAGACTCCAAAATAAACGAGAGTCTTTTTTTGTTTGATTTTGTTCAGCCCATAAAAGACATATGCAGATAGAATAAGCGCTAAAAGCAATAATTGAAATCTATATAGATGCGTCATTACATAACCTTCACCAACTTCTTTTTTCCCGTAAACATGGCTAGAAAAAGTAATCATCCCCGTTTCAATCAAGGAAAGGACTAGTCCTAAGTAGAATAAGACTATCTTTACCACTCTAAATTTTTGGATGCCAGTAATAATGTTTTTTAAAGCAACGCTAAGAACAAAGATAATTCCAGTAGCGGAAAAGGTATAGAGCGTTTGATATATGGTGTAGATAAACAAGTTTGTCATCCCAGAATTAAATAAATTCCAAATATTATTGGTTACCCACGTATAAACGCTAACGATAGCAATGACTACAAGAAAAGCAAGGATAATTTTTGTAAATCTCTTTTTTAGTTTAAGACGAGTCATGACTTTATAACCAACAATTCCTAATACGAGTACAGAAAACCTTGTCAGTAAATCAACAAGGTTGTACGTGTTAAGTAATTGTTTGTTAGATGCCTTAACCGTTAGAGAAATAGCATTAAGATAGTTGGCAACCATGAGTGTAGGGAAAAAGGCTAGAAATAAGATTAAGGTGTATCTAGCACCACTTTCTAGTATCTGAAGAACGTTTTGCCTGACATAGAAATGAATTTTAGGTACTTTGAATTTTCTCATAAATTAATCCTCGTTGAATTTTCTATTGAAATTTCTTGTTAGTTGTAGGGTTGATCCCTTTAACAATCTTTTTCCATTTAGCTTTGTTAGTTCCTTGGTATTGATAGATTGTTTTGTTGTGCCTTTTAACAAGAATAGACGGAGTATGAAGAATACCTTGGTTTCTAACAAGGGTAGCAATAGCATTATCGTCAACATTAAGCGTAATCACATTTTGAGTTTTGTTAAGTTCGTGCAATGCAGGAACAACGGTTTTTCTAACCTTTTTGCAATCTTGGCAACTCGGTCTATATATATATTCGTAGATAATTTTATCTTGTGCAAAGCTTTTTTGCTCAAAAACGTTGATATCATAGACTTCTTTCACCTTGTCCCTCATAGAGTATCGTAATTGATATCGTATAAAAAACAATGGTATTATTATAACTAAAGGTATTATAATTAACGAAACAGATTGTATTTTTTTCAAAAAAATCACCTCGTTTTAATTATATACTAGTTTGCCCCCAAATTGTTTATTGTGTTAGGAAAAAAGTCATTGACTACGAACTAAAGGAGGTAATAACTTGAAATTTGCGGGTCAAAATTTTGGACCAGATGGAGACGATAAAAAACGAAAGCTTGCGGAAAATAATACTAATACAAATTCTGATGTTAACGTTGATGGTAGTAATCAAAGTGCTAAAGATTTTAAATCTGATGCAAGTGAAAAACTTAGTGATACTTTTAGTGATATTAAGTCTAAGTTAAACCCAGTGGAGGGTGCTAAGAACCTTGCTAAAGATTCCTTTGGTATAAAAAGGTCTTCAAAAGATACTGGAGAAGATGAAAGTAAAGATAATAAGAATCCCGAAGATGACGATGGTGGATTGCTTGATGCTCGTACTGATGATGAAAAGAAAAATGACGATAGCAACGATGGTGATAAAGATATTAATGCTATTGGTAATAAAGCTACAAGTGGTCTGAGGCAGAGTGGGGAAAAGGTTATATCGGCTGGAGCGGCGAATGCTGATAAACTGTTAGTAGGTTATGGAGCTTATAAAGCTGCTAGCGGTCTTAGCAAGCTCATAAGTGGTGCGGTACACTTAGCTAATAGGGTATGGGACGTTGCGACTACTTTTCCTGTTTTAGGTCCTGCGGTTAAAATGCTTGGCAATGGTGTCGGATATCTTCTTAAAGGTTCTGGAACTTATTTATGGAATGGTGCCAAAGGGGCTTGGGGGGCAATTAAATCTGGTGCTATTTTAAAACATCCCTTTGCTACTATGTGGGGTGGTGCTAAGTATGCTTTTAATGGACTTTGGGGCGGTGTTGAACGAGGCCTCGGTGCTGTTCCTAAACTTGCACACTGGGCGATAACCGGGCAAGGACTGCGTGTTGTTGGTCAAACGGCTGCCGGTGTTCCTAAATTACTAAGTGGTATATGGTCTGGGCTGAACTTTTTAGCAGGTAAGCTTTTAAGTAACTTAGGTCCATTACTTGCTATGGGGGCAAAATTAGGTAAAGCACTTGGAGCAATGTTATTAAACGGTTTAAAAGCTGTTTTACAAGCTTCAGCTGTAATCGGTAAGACTGTGCTTGGCTCTTTGGGGGTAACAGCTACTAATGTGATTTCAACAACGGTTGGCGCTTCCTTAATGCTGGCTCCTCTTAGTGCTATTGGTTATACGGGGTATGAATTACTCCGTGACCGTAATATTTCTTACCCCGGTCTATGTTCAACACAAAATAGTTCGAATGCACTTTCTCCCAGTGCTGATGTTGAATCAGGGGTTGGTGGAGAATGGACTAAAAAGGGGACAAAAGAATATAGTATTGCAAAAGATTTATGGGACGCTAGTATAAAACATGGTTTTAACGGTGTACAAGCCGCTGGTATTTTGGGTAATGCTTATACGGAAAGTGCTGGATTTCATAAATTAGATCAAGATCAAATTGGCGGTGGTGGTGGTAAAGGTTTGTTCCAGTTTACAGGAGCTACTTTAACTGCTGTTAAAGCAACAAAATCTTGGGATAATTCTTGGTCTGCTGATAATCAGTTACTGTCCTTTATCGAGGTTGAAAAGCACACAGGATTCCCACAATTTTTATCCACGACAAAGGGATCTGATGATATTGAAAACTCGATTTCTGCATGGCTGAAATATATGGAGCGTGCAGGTGTACCTAACCTTGAATCACGTCTTTCAGCAGGTAAAGAAGCATACTCTCTTTTTCATGGTGAAAGCGAAAAAGGTGATGAATCAAAATTACAAGCAATGGTTGATGGCAATACTAGTGCTATTGCGATGTTAAATTCGGCAACTGCATCAGCACTTAATAACCTTAACTGTAGAAATGGTGGTAATCTTGGTGCTGCGGATGGAAACATCTTAAGCATTGCAAAAGCTCTTGAAGGCTACTTCACTTATGAAAATAGTCGTCCTGTTTTACCACACGTTTCTAAAAATGGTAAGCTTGATAGTATTGACGATGTTAACCGTAACGGGGATACTGACTGTTCTGGTTACGTATGGTTAGTATTAAAACTGGCTGGGTACAAGGTTCCTGAAGGTGGTTGGTTTACAATGTCAATGGCAAATGATGCTCAAGGACCAAAACAATACCTTAAGGAAATTCCTATATCAGAAGCCAAAGCCGGTGATATTGTTATCGCTAACTTAAAAGGTACTGGTGGTTCAGGTAGTAACGGGCATACCGCTATTTTAGCAGCGGATCCAAAAGGTATTTCTGATGGTGATGGTTTGTTAAATTCTTCTACTCCAATCTGGAATGAAGGCGGTGGTAGTGACTCTGTTTCTAAGTCAAAGATGAACTACTCCTTCTATGGTTGGGCCGGTGCAGCTGATTGTATTGTGGCTCGCCCTGTATCGAAAGCAAAAGATTAAATTTTTTTGGAAAGGCTAAAAATTTAAGATGGAAAATAAGGAAAAAATATTAATTTTCGTTTTAGCGCTTACCTTAGTCGGTTTCTTTGGTTATTCGCTTAATACGTATAATAAAGCTCGAAATAACAATATTGTTTATTCTAAAAATTTAGAATCATTGAAAAAGCAAAAGAAATCTTTGGATAGCGAAAAAAGAAAGGTTAAATATATTGATTCGACCTATGAAGTAGTTGAGAAAAAAGCTAACGAAGTAGTTGAACAAGAAAAACGCTTTACTGAATTGACATCTAAAATAGGGGTTGGCAAACTTAAGGGCAACAAAGATTATCAAGATATTCAACTTAAACTTGGTTCTTTACTAAAATCAACTGATGAAAATGATCAATATAATCCAATTGCGATGCCTTGGAACAGACGTACTGATTGGGAAGGTAGTTATAAAATTGGCAAACTTACTGGCTCTAATTATCAGGTAATATTTATTTTTTCTAAGGATGGTACGCCAATGCGCTTTGTATCTTGTAAGTACTCGGTAATATCTCATCAATTCCATGCCTTTAAGCTCTACAATACAGGAGCAGGGCAAAGTGCAAATGGATACTATGAGAAATACGATAAGGATGGCAAGATAATTTCAAATCCAGACTATAGTAAGAAAAACTAATACTACCAATTATTAAAAACTAATTTTCTTTTTGAATGATTGGCTAATGAGGAAAAGGCGTTAATAGCGCCTTTTTTTCTTTGCATTTTTAATATTTCTTTACGTCTTTACGTTGTTATGTACACTAAAATGTGCCCTTACCTATACTTTTTTTGAAAAAGTAGATATGTTATTTTTAACCTCTATTTTTCGATTTAAGCGTCTAAATGTCGTTTTGGCATAATTGCCTATGCATTAATTTAGAATGGTACAGTGGCTAAAATATGGTACTCTATGGAGATATTATAGCTTGGACTATGATTAAGTTAAACTAAGTGGTCGATACGTTATCTTTGTGTGATGTTTTTTGCATATTGAATAGCACGTTCTTAAATGCCTCTATTTTTCGTTTAGACGTATAATAAACGTTTTTGGTCTAATTATACGTTGTTGAGGCTAGGATGCGTTAAAAGTAAAAATGAGTGGGTTTTTGAGTGCTGTATCTAGTATGGCTATCTTAGGGTTGATTGTTGCCGAATGGATCTGTGGTTGATTAAAGCATCCCGATTGATTAGTTGATTTATTTAGCTCTTGCTCGTAGTTCAAGTATTTAGCGATTAAGCGTTCAGTTGTTTAGGTACCTAGCTAACAGCAGCCTAGCTTTGTAGTATTTCCTAATTAGAACAGAACAGGATGCTAGAGCAAAGAAAAGATGTTCAAGAATTAAGTAGCTCGAGTTAAACGTTGGTTGTCTTTTTGCTTAATTAGAGGATTAGTTAAATCGTAATGGGGATGCTAAATTATATGGATCTGTATCTAAGTGCGAAGCACTAAAAATGGATTACCTAAATTTAGAAGTAATTCTTGAATTATTATATATCCTAATTTTTTTTGGTTGTCCCTTTATATAAATATATTATTTAATATTTATATATATTTAATATTTATATTTTGTAGCGGGAAAAATCCTATAATACCGGGATTTTCGGGCTCCATTTATACACTAAAATGTGCCCATATGTATACTAAAATGTGCCGAACTATATACTAAAATGTGCCCATATGTATACTAAAATGTGCTCATTTATACACTAAAATGTGTCCTCATTTTTTGAAATTATACTTTTTTCGATAAAGTATACACGTTTCGTTATATTTGTACACTAAAATGTGCTCATCTCTATACTTTTTTTAAAAAGTTATTTATTTACATTTTCTTGAAAAGTATATATGTTTTATGGTAAGATTATAACAAGAAAAAATAGGTATTTAGGAGTGATTTTTTGGAAAAGCAAGCCCTTAATAAACAGAAAATTGTTCAAAAAAATGCGTTGATAATGAGTATTGCAAGATTAAAAGGTCAGCCGCTTAAATTGTTTGAATTGGCAGTAGGAAATGTTGACCCACAGAAAAATGAAAAACAAGTTGTTTTGGACTTTAATGAAGTTTGCAAGTTGTTCAATATAAAAAATAACAAGGTCATAAGATTTAGAAATATCATGCGTGACTTAATGAGCTCCTCTCAATTTGTTTTTCCAAGGCGTATTGATGCGGAGACAGGAAAAAAGTTGCCTGAAGTTATTATTTCTCCAATCGAGAAGGCGACTTACGGTGATGCAGGTTACGACAAATTAGTTATTACGTTTACAGATTCAATCATGCCTTATATTACCGACTTGAAGAGAGAATTTACTCAATATAGTTTGACTGATATTTCGCAACTGGAAAAGAAATATAGCATTATCTTATACAAAATAATCATGGTCTTTTATAATCAATATGAAAATTATAGTAAAAAAGGAATTTCCAATGTTGATTTAGACAAGTATAAGAATCCGACAATTTCTTTATCTGATTTGAGAGAACTAACAGATACTAAGAATAAGTACACTAAGAACTCTGCGGTCTGGCTTCAAAAAGTAGTTAAATCAGCTACTGATGAGATAAACGAAAAAACGGACTTTACAATTACGTATGACAAGATAAAAAGTGGTCGGCACATTGCAGCATTGAAGTTTAAAGTTGATAGGACAGAATTGTTATTGACGGATAGTAGTACAGCTAATATCAATGATTTAAGTCTTGATGAAAAGATTATGTTCGTAAGTAGATGCCAAAAAGAATATTTATTATTGAAGTCTGTTGATTTTATCACACCTATCTTCATGTCTCAACGTGAAAAAATTGCAAGCCTCTATGAACTTATGGTGGCTTATAAAGAGTTTGAAAAACGTTATCCTTTCTCTGAACTTGAAAAGCATGTTAAATACGTTAAAAGTAAGACGACAACTGAAATTGAGGATAGCTTAATTGGTAGTTATTTATTATCTTGCCTTGAAAACTATGTTGATAAGTTGGTGGGACAAGATAATAATGAACAATCTGCTTTAACAGAAAAAGAGGAACAAGAACCTGTAGCCATTGATGAGGAATTAGTAAATAAAGTTATTTCCAGTAAGTACATGGATTTGTTGATAGAAAATGAAATCGTTACGTTGCTAGATTATAGTGATGCCAGATACATGATGTCCTTTGACACATTATTTAGAGCATACGCTAAATTTGAACATGATTTTGGCTTTGCAGAACTTAAACGTCATATCGGATATATTGCAACTAAGGTTGGTAACATTGATAAAAAAGGCATGGCTTCTTACTTGCTAAATTCAGTGAATAACCGAGAAAAAAGCTTACAAGAAAACTCCAATACTAGAAAAATAGTCCAAAAGGAATCACTTCCGAATTGGGCTCGTGATGGCTATGAACCATCAAAGCTTTCACAGGATAAAAAAAATTATCTGTTAGTTAAAGAAAAAGTACTTAGAGCTAAGATGAAAATATCAAGCGAGAAAGAACAAAAAGAACTGGAAGAATTAATCAAAAAATATCCCGAACTTGTGGCAAAAGTTGAACAGGATCTTAACTAATGGTAACCATCCCCATAGTTCCATAGTTTAGCCATAGTTTTAATTTTCTAATGGTTGCGTCCTATGGCTGTTGCATGATTAATTACATGGTTGGTCGGTTATAATTTTTGCAAAATGGTGTCCATAGCATAATTAAAAAGCTTACTGAATTAGTAAGCTTTTTTTCGTGTAATGCTATTTTCTAAGAGTAGTGGCTCCGTTAGCATAATTGATAATAATGTTTCCTTGTACGTTAGGAACATAAACGTTGAATTGTAATGCCATATCTGATGATTTAGCTTCAAGTTGAATGCCAGTAGGGACTTGGTTATTTCCCTCGTATACTGGTGTAACACGATAGCGCACAGTACGGTTTTGGTCTTGTGCTTGTCGAACAAGTCCTTCGTAATAGTTTTGACCGGTGTTATCTTTTGATCCTGCTTGATTTGCCCAAGACGTTTCAGTAACAATGTTTTGTTGGTTGGATTCACTAGCGTCAAAACCACTGATATTACCTACAATAGCGTAACCAAGGAGATGTCCTCGGTTATAAGCGTATTTATACGTTCCTCGTAAGTTACTCCGTTGTTGGTAACCAGGAGGGGCCCAATTAGTAGCTCCGTTATTTGTTTGTTCTCTGTTGCGGTATTGACGACTAGTTTTGTTAACTAGGGCATTGGCTACACTAGCCCTACCAAGAGAGTCAACTGTGTTTTGTGCGTATGGTGCTGATGATACGTTTGCATCTAAATCAGTTTGGTTGTTATTGATGATAAAAGCTCCATGGCCGTTGTATCTAAAGTTATCTTTGCCATACTTTTTTTGAATGCTATCTGGAAAACCTTCAAAAGCAATTTGGCTAGTAGGGTAGTTGCTGTAAGAGGCAATGTATTTAGCGTTAGGATGTTTAGCTTTCTCAAAAAGAGAGATGTTTCCTTGTGTCTTAGTAGCTTGTCCAAAGGAGCTTGAGGCAAAGTGTCCTCCTCCTAAAAGGGTAACCAATAAAATAGCTAAGATGATTGGTAATCGGAATCTTTGTTGCTTATTCATGAAAAAAGTCCTTTCGTTGAGTATTGGTTATCGAATATGATTAAGATCCTAGATAAAATAGATATGCAGCTAACATACCGATGTTTTTAATAGTTCCTGAAGATACGAGCTCATTGACTTGTGCTAGATGAAGCCATTTTTGATTTGGAATTTCATCTTGTTTGAGGCTTTTATCAACTCTAATTTTATAGACGTGAATAAGATAATCAACGTTTCCATCCTGTTCTTGAATAACCCCTATTTCTGTGTTATCTAAAATTTTGTCTTTAGGAATTGTTTTCCAAATTTTCCTTAGCAGGTCGCGTTTATATCCATTTTTAATATTTTGAATTGTGATGTTGAAGAAATTGTTGTCGCTGTCTAACATGATATAGCCAATATCTGTTTCGACAATACCGATAGCTTTTCTAATTTTGTTCTTTGATTGAGGTGATTTATTTTTTTCTTTGGTGTTTGTCCCCATATAAATGCAGTCCTTTCTTATTTCTTAGAAATCAACGTATAAGGTTAATTTTTGGTATGTTGAGGCTAGTTCCTCGAGTTTGTAGTTTCCTGTTCCAAATACTTTAGGTAGAATTTTACGATAAGCTTTTTTATTGACTTTTTGTTTTAGTGTGGTGAAAACGTCAATTTTTAATTGGTCTTTGACGATTTTTAACTCAATATGTTCAAATCCCATATTCAAATGTTCTTTGAAGAACTTTTGAAATAAGGGATGAAGTCGTTCAAGGTTGATATAGTCTAACCAATAGGTGAGTAAAGAAGCAATATCAGCACTAAATTCATCGTTGACCCGATGAGGTACGGAACAAGCAATTGCGTTAGTGGAAATATAGTCTAAATAATAAATTTTATTGTCATTGTCAATCGTGCATACATAAACACCATATGGCATAAAACCGGACTTTTTGTCATTAGACGATTTCCGAATTAGTTGCGTTAGTTCTTTCCTGGTTTCTGGTGTATTACCAAAAGCATTAAGTAATTCAATACCTGTTAAAGTCAGTAAATGATAGTTGTCTGTTTCTTGATGTCTCAGGACGGGATTTTTGGCAACTAAAAAATCGTCTAAGTCATCACAGTATTCAAAACGGATTTGTTCTGATAGGTCTTTAAAAGTTGTAGTAAGCATAAGTCAAAAGGTTCTCCTTTCTGAGAATATATTATGGAATGTAGATTTCATCAAAAATGGATAATGTTAAAACAACACGTTGCTTTCTCTTATTAACATAAGCTTGACTAAGTCCATCACCTTTATATAAGTTTTGTGAAATTTTCCAATAATATTTTCTGAGATTTTTCTTGTTTTTTAAGTGTGTACTAACAGAAAAGGTTAGTTGATTTTTATTGGCAATATAGGAAATATTGATGTCTAAATCATTAATTCCAAAGATATTATCCCAATAATTTTTAATTGCATTGTCAAATTCTTGTTTCTTCTCTTCTTTAACCCAGTCAATAAAATAATTCTTCATCTTCATATTAACCTCATCTTGCTCGTCACGAGGATATGCTAAACAAACTCCTAGTGGAGAAAGTGGAGCAATGTAAGTTATCTCATCGTCAATTTCACTTATTCTAAGCAATAAGCCTTGATGTGGCTTAATTCCGAGTGGATGTTCTTTTTTCAACATGCGATCAAGTTTGAATCTTTTAATAATTGAAATGTAATCAATTAATTCATTGCTAGTTATAGATAACCAATGATAAGCATTTGTATCATAAGCGGAAAAGCTTTTATCTTTCTGCATTAGATACTCATCAAGGTTATCGCAAAAGATTTTATAAAGATTGTTAACTAGGTCTGTTTTAGACTCTCTCACATCTTGACCTCCTTTCATAAATAAAAAAGTGCTGCTATGGACTATTCCAAGCAGCATTTTTTTCTAATTTAGAAAAATGAAGATAGTTGAACTGTCATCTTGAACTGCAAGTATTTGCCATCACGAGTTCGGGTCATATCTTTGTTAATTGCTCTGATACTCTTTTTGTAATTCCAATCACCATACGCAAAATTAGGCGCTAATAGTTTAACAATTTTTTGGGCATAGACTCTTGGAATTGGAGTAGTGTTTTGAATATTAGCAAATAGCCCAGTTGTATCTTCGTAAAGATTAATTGTGAAAAGCTCTTGGTTATTAGAAAAATCAATCCGATCAATTGCGTATTGAGAGATTGTTTGGCATAAGAGAACTTTTACGTTATTAGCTAATTGTTCATGGTTGATGAAGTGGTGTTGAGTTTCAAACTTAACTAAAGATAGCGGCTCAATTGTTAGGAAAGTGCTTTGACCGTCTGTATCTTGTTTCACTAAATATAGCTTATTGTTTTCAAATTGGAAAGATGCAGTCTTAACGACTCTAGCACCTCCAAGCATATATCTATTACATTGTTTCCCAGTTGCAATGTGATATAGTTCTTGTTTTTTTTGTTCCGATGGAATAAAAGGTGCGCCAATTCGACTAGTGAAATTTTCTAAATAATCACCAAAATCAGGTAATTTTGTAACGGTAATCATTTTATTTTTCTTCGTATTTTTTTTAGCCATAAATAAAAAATGTCTCCTTTGTTTTTTTATTTATAACAAGGTTCATCGTTTTTGAAAACCTTGATATAAAGCTTTTTTTATTGAAAATCTTCAGAGAAATTTCCTTGATTTTATTGTATCACAACTTATATTGTTTTTCATTCGTATTTTTTACGAAAACTTTAGATGTTTATATATTTAAAATATATATCAAAATTCTTCGTAAAATATGCTATTATGAAATTGAAACTATGGAAGGGGTGCTGTCGAGTGAAGTTACTGATTTTATGTGAAAAGAATTCGGCTAGACAGACGTTTGAAAAAGCGTTAAATGGTCGTTCAGGTGTACATAGTATCGTTACTCCTAATGATGAATATTATTTAACCAACGCTAGTGGACACCTGTTAGAATTAGCTGACCCAGAAGATCAAGTAAGTGAAGATAAGAAAGATTATTACAAAACTTGGGATTTACAAAACATCCCTTGGGATTATACAGATTTTACTTGGAAAAAGATTCCAATTAGAAGCAATAACCGTAGTACTGAACTTTTAAATAAAATCAAGCAGGATGCTAGAGATAAAGACGGTATTGTAATTGCTACTGATAACGATCCTTCGGGTGAAGGTGATGTTTTAGGTTGGGAAATTCTAGAGTATATTAACTGGACTAAGAAAGTTTATCGTATTAAGTTTGAAGATTCTGAAAAGTCAATTTTACATGGTTTAGAACATCCTAAAGAAATTGTTAATCGAAACACTGATGGTGCTTACCTTAAAGGTTTATCTCGCCAACGTTTTGATTACTTATCAATGCAATATAGTCGTGTTGCCAAAATCAAAAGTAAAGAAATGGGATATGACTATGGTACGCCTAAAGCGGGACGATTAAAGTCTTTAATTCTTGGGATTGTTGGTAGACAATGGGCTGCGATTAACGGCTATGTTAAAAAACCGTTCTATGAAGCTCGTTATAAGGATAATAGCAATCATGAATATGCCCGTAAGTTTGAAGAAGGAGATACTTTTAGGCATACAGGAAAAGTTCATGCAGAACAAGAAGTACAAAATCTTAGTGATGATGTTCCTAAAGTATTGGAGTCAAAACGTAAAACTGCTCGCCCACCTTTGTTACTTGATTTATCTGGTATGGCTTCTTTAGTACAAAAAAAGGGTTATGGGACAGATACGATTGAAAAAGTTTATCAGAACATGTACCAAGACGGCTATGTTTCCTATCCAAGAACGGCTGATAAAAAATTCTCACAGGTACAGTTTGATGAACTTTTACCACTAGCTGACGAGATTGCAACGGTTGTTGGTGTTTCAACTGCGTTATTGACTCATAAAGAATTACGTTCAACGCACAAAGTAGAGGCGTGTGAACACGGGCCAAACCGCCCGGGGCAAAAAGTTCCTTCTAGCTTAAAAGAATTAGAAACTAAGTATGGGAAAGTTGGGGTTGAAATCTACACCACGTTAGCAAAATCTTTCTTAGCTATTTTGTGTGAAGATTATGTCTATGATGTGAGAATTGCTACTTTGGAAAATCACCCTGAATATATTTCTAAGTTCAATATGCCTGTTGAGTTAAATTTCAGAAAATTCCTAAATCCTTTGAGCGAAGAACAATTATATCCTCGAGATTTTGGGACAACAGCTTCTAGTTTTGTGTTCTCGGGAAGTAATAAGAAACCATCCAAACCAAATTCAACCTTTATCTTTAAATACTTGATAAAAAACGATGTCGGTACAGGGGCAACTCGGTTATCAACACTTAATGATTTAGTAAGAGATAAGAGACCGGATGGTAGGCCTCTTCAACCTATGTTGTTGGTTTCAAAAGGTGTTTACTCATTAACTCCATTGGGCCAAGTTGAATATGCTTTGTTGAGTGGTTGTTTCCTATCAAATCCAAAAGCAACTCGTGTTTTACAAGATGCAATGGCTGAAGTTGAAACTAATCCTAGTGAAGAGAAGTTAAACAAAATCTATGACATTTTTAGCGAAATGTTCTCCAACGACTTTGTAACAATGCAGAAGAATTCTCAGAATTTAAAAGATGTGTTAGGTGATGTGAAACCTGAGGCGTTAGTGTCCTCTTCAAAGGATTCGAATACTCGTCAAATTATGTATGAAGGACGCTCAGGTTACTATAAAGTTACTTACAGCCAAAAAGGTCGGTTTAGTCATAAATTTACCAAGTCTGAAATTAATGCACTGGAACAAGGTAAAAAGATTATGTTTGATGTGTCACGTAAAACGACTACGGGTAAATCGTACAAGCAAACCATTACTGGCAAGTTAGCTTGGCAAAAGTTCACTAATAAGCAAGGCGAAGTCATTGAGTATCTTGGCTTTAAAGCTGATGACTCAAACCGCAAAGCTAAAGATGGTAAGTTTTATCCACGAGTATTTAGAGGACATGAAATTACTGATGCAGATGCAGAAATTCTTGAAAATGGTAGGAACCTTACGATACCAGTAATCACTTTAAACAATGGTGAACAAAACAGTAATGCGGTTGTAAAACTGGTAGACGGTTCTGGAAAGTATAAAAAAATAGAAATTGTTGAATGGGGAAAGAGAATTTAATTTATGCGTGTAATCAAAATTTTTAATCAAAATTTATTTGCTTTTGTAGTCATGTATGTCAAATTATTTATTTTAGTCATGATTTGTGCTGCAATTTGTATTTTCACAACGGCGTGAGAAGGTGATTTAGATGATTGATTTATTAACTGATGTGGTAGAAAATACCGCTTTATTGATTGTGGATGTTTTAAATGATTTAGATTATTCAGAATCTGAAATTACTCAAATGTGAAGACGAAAAGAGGCTTTTTATGTCAACAATTCATGTCGGTGGTGTGGTTTTATTTGGAAAAAAATGTAAAACCCTAGAAGAAGCTTGTCGAGTTGCTTTTACAGGTGATGAGATTGTTCTGCACAAGAATGTATCGCCACAACAGGCAGCTATGGTTCCAAGTGGCGTAATTATTAGGGGGAATAATCATACCATCACAACCCCAAGAAAAAAATATGCCATGATTATTGAAAGTGGCAAGGTTGAACTTGAAGATATTAAGTTTCAAGTTTCAAAACAATCGGGAGCTATCAAGGCTTCTGACACTAGTTTAACAATGTCAAATGTTTCAATACAGTACATGTGGCGCGTAGGAACGAGAGAAAAATTTTCGACGCTGTGGATTGATGAGTTTACTGAAGATGGGAAGTCTATCAAACAAGGAACGACTGTAAACATTGAAAATTGCAATTTTCAAACAGGCATACATGTAGCGGCGGAACAAGTTAAGATTTCCAACAGTTTTTTTGGAAATTTGACTTCACCAACAGCCGGTATTCGAGCTATTCAAATTATTAGTCATGACAACAGATATACCAATGCTTTGTTGAATGGGGAAAGAATCCTAAAGAGTGATGATGATACCTCAGAAGGCAATGTTTCTATTTTCGGAAATGTTGATGTCAATAATTTAACAGCTAAGTTCAATTTGGCAGAAATGAATTCTAAGCAATTGAAGAAATACGATGAAGTTCGGAATAACGATACGGCACTTAGTTCAGGGACAGCTTTGTTAAGAATCCAAGGTGCTACGGGGAGTATTAAGAACTTACGCTTATTAAAACTTAGTCCAGAAACCAAGGAGCTTATGAATTCCTTAGTAGACAAAGACTTTAATATGCTAGAAATCATGGGAGACAAAACAAGCATTAGTATTGTTGAGTCACAATTACCTGAAGGTCAAGCAATTTTCCATTCAGGGAATTTAATCTTAGAAAATACCGAAGACCATTTAAGTTGGCGGTATAACCCTAAGAAAACTACGGTGGCAAACCGTAATTCGACAAGTAACTTATTCAATAGCAATGAGCAGAAACAAGAAACCGAAACGGCTTTAGAAAAAATGGACAAGTTAATTGGTCAAGATGGGGTTAAGAAACGCCTAAGAGAAATCATTAATGCTGCTAAGATGAATAACATTCGGAAGATTAATGCGCAACGTAACGGTCAAGAATACAAGCAACCAAAAGGTTTTTCCAATCACATGGTCTTTTCTGGACCGGCTGGTACTGGTAAAACAACTTTTGCTCGTTTAGTAGCGCAAGCCTTATATGAAGGTGGTGTGCTCAAAGAAAATAAGTTTATTGAAACAGGGGCAGAAGACTTTGTGGCTGAATTTGTGGGTCAAACTCGACCAAAGGCACGTGAAACCATTCAAAAAGCGCTTGACGGGGTGCTGTTCATTGATGAAGCGTATGGGTTGGATGAAACTGGTCAAAACTCTTCCTTTAACCATGAAGCCGTTGATACCTTGATTAAGGAAATGGAAAACAATCGTGATCGCTTAATCGTTATTATGGCGGGTTACACGACTGATATGCGTAACTTCTTTGCTCATGGGAACGAAGGTTTACAATCTCGATTTAATACATGGGTTGAATTTGATACTTATTCAACGGAAGAGTTAAACGAAATCATGGAACTTCAAATGGCAAACAGTCATGTCCTATACGATGAAAACACACGCAAGGCATTAAGACAAGGCGTAAAAGCCTTAAGTCAGGAAGCCAATGGTAATGGTCGTTCAAATGGTAACGGTCGTTTTGTTCGTAACTATGTCCAAAAGGTCTTAGAAAGTCGTGATTCCCGTTTGGCTACTAATGTCGATCAAATTCAAAATATGGGCCCAGACGAACAACAAACGGTACTAAATACCGTAATCGTACCTGATGTACAAGCAGCATACGATAGCTTGCATAAACAATACCAATTATTCCAAGGAGGAAACTAACGAATGGAAAAAGTAAATTATGCGTTAAATTTAAAAAATCGCCGTTCACTTGAATTAGTTAAACGATTCGGTTTACATCGTAAAAAAGAGCGCTTGACTGTTTATAATTACATTCACTCTGTTACTTACATGCCTGCAGAGTTCTCGCCAGTAGCTAGTTTTAGTGACGAAGACTATGAAAATGGTGGTTTAACCCGTCCGCGTTTAGTTCTTAATACTTCAGTATCTGGTTTTGCGAAAGATAACCAACAGTACAACCTAGTCGATTTAGACGGTCAAACAACTAAGTACGATGATAAATTAGATCATTTTGTTTATGAATTAAACGATAGAGAAATTGTTCAGTTAGTTAGTTCTGGTTTATATCGTGGTGATTACCAAAGCTTTTTGAATGGCTTGAATGCAACTTTAAAAGGCAAAGAATTTGCTATTGATAATGGAGCGTCATACTACACCGGTAAAGTGAATGATATTCCAGTCTTAGCTTATGAAAGTCAAGATAAAGAATGGAAGGACATTCATTTAGACGATTCTTCAGTAATTAACTTTAGCTTAGAAAAAGAATTGCTAGAATTATCAGCTAAGCGTAATGCTGAATTAATGCTTGCTAGTCAACGTGAAGAAGTCAAGAAGGTTTCTATGCTTGATGAACTTGATTTGGGTGCGTTAGATGAAAAACAAGAAAGCAAGGATGCTATTGAGTTAGATACTGGCAACGAGGAATTAGAAACACTAGAAGATAAGCCGGTAGATAAGAGCTTTGAAGAACTATCTGAAGAAGTAGAAAAATCTGAAAGTGAAATCTTAGGTTCTGTTGAGGAAACAAATATTTCTGAAGAACACTCTGAATCAGAAAAACAATCAGAAACAAGTTTAAGTAGTGAAAGTGAAGAAGAACGTAAGAATTTAGATGCAATTAGTAGTATGGAACAACAACAGCCACAGTCATTACCTTCTTTTGAAATTGACTATGAGACTGGTGAGATCAAGTATGCAGAAGACAGCCAATCTAAGAACAAAGCAACAAGTCAATCTGAGTCTACAAGTTTTTCACAGTCTAAAGCTGAAAGTAAATCTCTGGAAGAAGAAAGCTTAAGCTTAGCGTCAACAACATCGCAAGCTACTTCGTTATCAACAATTGATTTAGGGTCATTAGAACATGCTTCTGATGCAATTGATACATCTCAAATTCTAAATGAGGAAGTTAGAACTTTGGGTATTGATGAATTTGACGATGATGAAGAAGATTTTGAACTATAATTCTTAGGAAATGTGTATTTTAGGGGAACAACTGAAAGGAGGTGATTATATGTCACTTTTTGGTTCATTATTTAGCTCATTTTTTGGCTCTATTTGGAGCTTAGTAATTATCGTTGCTGTAATTGCCTTAGTTCTCTGGTTAAAGGGGAAACAAGGTTAGTAAGAAAAAATTAGATTTGAATAACGCATATTCTTTCATATCAAAAAATATTAACACGACTTAACTCTTAACTCGAGAGAATATTGTGTTGTTCTTATCTGTTTGCAAGATACTTCTCAAATAATAATTCAATTGGTAAGGCATGATTTATTGGTAAATAACAGTGATGTTTTAGGTTCGATTCCTGACGTGCCTCTTTCAATAACAAAAAAGATTGGGGGTGTTTTTTTGAAGCGAAATATTGTTTTGCGGAATATGTATAGAAAACATGCAAATCTAAAAAAATATATTGAACAATACTCAAGTCGTGAAAGTGCAACACAAGCAATTTATCCGACCTATGATGAACTGGGTAATGCTCAACTAGATAAGAAAGATTATAAGTATTTGGATGGCTTAGCGTTTGATAATAGCTCTTTGTCTTTATCACGCTCTGATATGAGGAATAAAGCTTCAGATATGCAGGCATGGCTTGATAAGAGCGAAGATAATAAATCTATGTTAATGGTTATTTCTTTTGATTCTGATTATTTGCTAAAACATAATTTAATTAGGTCAAAGCCTCAAAAAAGAGGCGATTTGTTCGAAAATGTCGATGAGTTACGTTTAAGGTACTCACTAAAAAAGGCTTTAAACGCGTACCAAGATACCTTTGATGAGAAAACTGATTGGCTAGGTTGTCTTCAATTTGACACCTTGCATGCTCATGCACACGTTGTTTTTAATGGTAATCCTACAGGAATGTTAAATGATAAGGGTAAAGATGTTATCAGAACAACATTTGAGCAAAGTTTAAATCTAACAAAGGATTATGCGCCTAACTTTAACAGAAGAAGAGATTTTTTGTTAGAAAAAGAAAACCAAGCGGAAAAAGAAACGATTGCTAATGTAAAAGATGCGGTTGGTCTTCAGAGGTATATAAAAGGCGATATAACTATGGACGACTATGTTAAAGATGTTTGCCTTAATCATGGTTTATCAATGTCTAAAGAAACTCTTAATCTAGCTAAACAACGTATTAATCAAAACTTGTCCCACCATGAAGAAGTTCCTAAAAGAAGTCGTTTGAATAAACTGTTAGACATCCCAAGACAACTAAATCAACGTGCTAGAGAACACTTAAATCGAGCTTACGATTTATGGCGGGCAGATGATTACTATGATAAACAAGTTCAAGAAGGCATTAAAGATCCTAGCTTGAAGCCAAAAGCTGAGAGTAAGGTAATGCAAGACTTTTATCAAAGTGAGCTAATGTATGAGGTAAAAGCTGCGGAAAAGTACCGCCAGTTTTTACCGTTTAGGCCGGTCAAAGATAAAACAGATGACCTTCTAATTCAGCGTAATAGAGTATTAAAGAGTGCTATGGAAAATGGTGATCTTCAGAATGAAACTAATAATTTACCTTTACCGTTAGCGCTGAAACTTGGTGGAGGTACACCTGTTCCACCCGATAAAAAACTGTCTAAGCAAGAGATTGAAAAACTTAGGAAGGAAAAAGAGTTTGATGACTCCTATTTAGACAATCAACGATTAAAAGCTAAAGTTTCACCTAGTACTCAATATGAGCTTATCAAGTATCAACGGATGATGAAGAAAAGGGCTAAAAAAGGCTTTTTACAAAGGTTATTATCAGCAGCAGATGTTGAAGATAGCTTAACAGTAGTAGGCGAAAAAGGCTTCATAAAATACCCTGTTATTCGGGAAAAACATGAGATTGATAAAGAAATTGACTATCTTGAATTAGGCAAAACACCTAAAAATTTGGGAAAATATCAAAATATTTCGAAAAGAAGGATTATTGCTTTTGATAGGGCGAAAGCATACTTAAAAAAGACTTTTCAAAATTCTGCGTTAGTACAACGTTTTGAAAAACGACTTGAACAAGTTCGAGAAAGTTTAAAAGAGAAGTTTAATTTTAAAGACTATCAACAACAAAATGAAAGTGTCAATGAAAAGCGTGAAACTTTAACTGATCGTTTTAATCAGTATAATAACCAGTCGTCCAATGCGTCATTGTCAAATAGTTCAGAAAATACTATTGGCTTTGATGCAGCTAAAGTTATTTCGGAAGAACATAGAAACGTTATAGAACGAGGTGCAAAAGAAAATGCCAGCGAATTTGAATTATAGTGTCGATCAATTATTGGATGATACAGAACATGTTTTACAAGGGTATTCGACTTATTATAATGCGATTGTAGTGGCGTATCAGTCGAATGATGATATGAGAAAACAAGGTAATTTAATAATGCCTATTAATGCGGTAGACTATCAAACAATCTTTTCGAATATCAAAAAGATGCGGAGTGTTATTAGTAAAGAAAGGCATGAATTAGCTACCATGAAGGTAGAACTTGAAAATAAAATTGCGGAATATGAGGAGGAAAGAGATAAAAATAGAAGAATTTCGGATATTGAAAAACAGATGAAGATTGATCGTGTTGGCTTTTCTAAAGATCTTGCTGATTTTATTCTTACTTCAATTGGTGGAGAGATTCCAAATGAGAATGACAATGAGGATTTGAAGAAATTACAAACTACTCAAATTACTAATACCCCTCAAAACGAAGATGATTCACCATTATCTATGTTAGATAAGTCTGAAAAACAAGGTAGTGAGTTAACGCAAACTAGTCATGAATCACTTTTATCCGAAAAGGATGATGAAACATCAACAAGTGAGTTAAATGAAGTCGATAGCGCTAATTCTGATGCCAATATCGACAATTCAATTAATGATAACATTTCGTCTGATGATTCTGGAACAAAGTCAGATAACGATGAAGTAGAAAAAGAGAAAGCTTTCAAAGACGACTTTACAAAAGAAACTGAAGAAGAGAAACAATCATCAGAAAGTGAGAGCTTGTCAAAGTCTATAAGCCTATCAGAAGGCGAAAGTCTTGCAGAACAAGTAGCAACATCACAGATGAAAGTGGCTAACGCAAATAAACGTAGCTTATCAGAAAGTTCATCAAATAGTGTAGAGCAATCAGAAAGTATTGCTCAATCATTAAGCGAATCTGAAAGTATTTCAAAGGTGGAGAGTCTATCAGAAGAGACACAAAATTCTTTAAGTTTAAGTGTTTCTAAATCATTAAGTACATCAGAGTCATTGTTTAAGTCACAATCAGAATCACTATCGTTGTCAAAAAGTGAATCTGTTTCATTGAGTGAAGCAGAAGCATTAGAAAGTGTAGTAGAAACGTCAGAGGAAACAGCACAAAATGATAGACGTACTTTAGACTTTGACCCTAACGACAATGGGCTGATACAGGATTACGATGATTTAGATGATGTTGATGATGATGAATATTTTTAATGAGAAAGGTGGCTTTTAAAAGAATATGCAACCAGTAGAAAAGTTTGAAAAATATCCTGTATTAAAAAAGTATTTGACACCTTTGGAAGATTTGCCACGACCATTAGAAGGGCGTGACGCACAATTAAAAGACTTTATTTACAGTATTCACAATCCTTTAATGAACAATCCATGTTTGATAGGGAACGCTGGTACAGGTAAAACAGCCTTGGTACAAGGTGCTAAAAAATATTTGGAACCTCATGGCTATTTTATCTATGAATTAAACATTGTTGATATGCAAAATGATAGTCGTCCTCTTGATTCGTTAATGCGGGATGTAATGCTTAATTTAAAGGAAATTGCGAAAGAGGATTTCGCCAATGATGTTAAAAATGTGATTTTTATTGATGAAATGCACATCCTTTTTAAAATCGGTGAAGGTGCTGCAGCTCAAGCTATGAAGAAGGACTTAGCTGCTTCTGCTGAATTAGGTTTAATCTTTGCGTTTGCAACAACTAATGAAGAATACCAACAGTATGTCGCTCAAGATGAGGCGTTTGATACTCGTATGAACTTCATTCGTTTACCTGAACTCTCAACTAAGGTTACTGTGAATATTTTGAATAACATGGTTAATTCCAACCGTAGGTTATTGCCGAGTGGAACTCAAATGGAACGTAATATCTTGTATAAAATTGTTACTTATACAGACCGTTATGTGCAACAAAACAGTCAACCACGTAAGTCTATGAAAATTTTAGACTCGATGTTAGGACGTGTTCGTGGGGGGTATATCTTCCACGAGAAGTATAACTTAGATACCGAAAACTTAGCTGAAATCATGCGTTCAAAAGTTGGTGTTAATATTCGTTGGAACTTGGATATTCCAAAGCTAAAGGAAATAATGAATGCACGTGTTTTAGAACAGTTTTTGGCTACTGAAGCCGTTACAAGGCGGTTATATCTTTCTAAATTGCACCTGAATAATGCTAATAGACCACAAGGGTCATTCTTATTTACTGGGCCTACTGGTACTGGTAAGACAGAATTAGCTAAGGCTTTAACAGAGGCTTTGTTTGGAAATGAAAATCACATGATCCGTTTTGATATGTCAGAATATTCAGAACCTTCTACCGTAACAAAGCTTAGGGAACGATTGGCTCAAGCAGTTTGGGAAACACCACACAACGTTATCTTGATTGATGAAATTGAAAAAGCAGCACCCGAATGTTCACGTTTATTCTTACAAATTCTAGATGATGCCCGCTTATCTGATAGACATGATCGTGTTGTTTCGTTTAAAGACTCGTACATCATTATGACTACTAACGTGGCTCAAGAAGTCTACAAAGGTTTAGGTGAAAATATTGGGGTTACCAAAAAGGTTAATGAAAGAGAAATGGCTAAAAAGTTATCTGACTATACTAAATTAATTCAGACCTCTTTAGAAGGGGATTCGGCTTTTCCAACTGAACTTATTAATCGTCTTGATGTGATTGTACCGTTTGCCCCATTAACCGCTCAAGTGCGTGAAGGTATTGCTAAGAAACAATTGGCAGAATTGAGACAAGAAGTCTTTGATAAGACTGAAGTTGTGGTTAGTTTTGACTCTAAAGTTTTGGAATATCTTGTATATGAAAATTCTGGGAATGATACAAACCGTAGTAACGGGCGTTCTATTAAGCGTCAGATTGATGCAGAAATAGCTAGTGAAATTGCTATTTTCATAGACAACAATCCTACAACTAAGCGTGTGGCTGTGGGTGTTAAGGGACGATTAGTATACAACGATACTACTCATGCTATTTCAACGGCAGAAATCGAAGTTGGTCCTCTAAGAGAGACTGCCATGTTCTAGCAAAAAAATAATAAGAGAGATTTTATCGTGAAAAAAGATGTGTTGTATTTGACTTTAGGATACTTATGTTTTAGTGCTTTTATGGTGTTAGCTTACATTTTTAAACCTGATGTTATGACTTTCGAAAACATGAAATCAACATTAGGTTATGTAGGTTTTGCAATAATGCTAATTGTATTTTTAAGCCATTAATCACTAGGTAGTAACTAAATTATGAGTAGGTGGTTTAAATGGAACTTTTAAAAAAATTGCGAAAGAGAAAAAGAGAATTGCGCTTTGATAAGATTGTGGTCAAATATGTAAGATTTGATGTTGCTAAGAAGAAACCGTATCTAACTGAAGAATATACGTTAGATTCGCATTATGATATCAAATCTGTTGATTTTAAATAAGTCAACAGAACCCGTCATTGAAATAACGGGCTTGTAGTGAAAACTACTAGCTCCGTTGTTTTAATGACGACCGGTTGATTAGCTTAAGTATTAAGTTACTACGTTACCGCTGAAATTAGGTACTTTGGAACGCCACCCTAATTCCAAACACTACGCTTATGCTTCTAAACAGAGCTGCGGTTCACGGCTCAGTGGGTATAAGAATTAAAACCAGCGGATAACATTGGCGCAGGGTACACACGTATCACCCTTCGGGGATGATACGACTTACAACCTATTAAAGAAAGGAGTGGGCCAAGATGCCACAGAAAAAAGTTGAATATATTTATGTAGTAGACTCCAAAGGCGAGCCAGTCATGCCCACTTCAAGACTAGGCATGGTTCGTCGGTGGTTAAAGTCGGGGCAAGCAATTTGGTACGGAAATAGTCGTAAGACTATCCAGTTTGTGCGCCCGATTACTACTAATACACAAGAGCTAACCTTAGGTGTTGATGCAGGTTTCCACTTAGGTTTATCAGTCGTTAGTGTTGATAACCAGCGTGAATATTATGCTTCTGAAAGTGTTCGTGATTCGAAACGCGAAAAAGAAAAGCTTGAACATCGCAGAGATTTACGCCGAGGAAGAAGAAATCGCTTGCGTCATCGCAAAAAGCGCTTTAAGAATCGGAAACGTCAAAAGAAATCTTTAGCACCATCGGTTCAACACCTACTAGACTTTACTATTAGGGAAATTAAACGATTATATGAATTCTTGCCGATTAGTAAGTTAGTCGTGGAGGTTGCTCCTTTTGATAATCAAAAGTTGGCTAACCCTAACATTAAACCATGGGAATACACCCAAGGTAGAATGCATGGCTTTAAGAGTGTGAAAGACTACTTATTAGCTCGCGACGGTTATCGTGATGCTTTAGACGGTAAGGTTTACCCTGCTAGTCAATTACGGGTCCATCATTTGGTACAACGCAAGGACGGTGGGACAAACCAACCAGATAATTTGGTGCTTTTATCAGATGTCAATCATAATCAAGCCAATCACGTTGACGGTACTTTAGCTAAATTAGCAGCTGAGCGTCAAACTGACCTTAATACGAACTACCGTGGTGCTTATTTCATGAGTGTTTTAGCCAAGCGCTTACCTACTTATTTTGCAAATTACATTCAAACGCAAGGCTATATCACCGCTAATCTAAGAACCCTATACGGCATAGAAAAATCACACCGCAATGATGCCTTTATCATTGCCGGAGGTACAGACACTTGTTTGCGTACTAGTAATATTTACTCACGTACGAAAGTGGCAAACAACAATCGTGTTCTCCAAAAATTTTATGATGCCCGCTATATTGACAGCCGTGATGGCAAGATAAAGCCTGGCAAAAAATTGAGCTCTGGTCGCACAAAGCGTTCCCGAGAACTCGACTATAAGAATCAAAGAATCTACCGTCAGGAAAAAGTCACTAAAGGACGGGTTTCAATCAGGCGTAATCATTATCAATTAAGACCCCATGATATTGTTTTAAACACAAAGACTAATCGAATTGAAACCGTGAGAAGTGTTGTTAATAGAGGTAAATCCGTAGTTTTTCAAACTGGGAAGTCTACGAAACCTACCAATGTTAGGTGTTTACATCATATTAACGGATTAAGAGAAGAAAAAATGTAGGAATTATATTCCACGAAAAAGGAATTTTTTTAACAAGGGGGCGCTTTCCTCTCGGTAATAAATTACCGAGTTTCCTCGCGCGCTTCCGCGACAAAAATTTAAGTGATAAAAAGTGAGAGATGTTTTTATGGAAACTAATTTTAAAGATAAGAAGTTTATTGCGAAAGTTGCAGCAGGTGTAGTGGTTATTTGTGCTATTGGTTTTGGTGGTTATAAGTATTACCAACATCAAACTGTGCCTGCATATCGGATGCCGGGTCGCGCATACCAAGTAAAGTACAACAAGGAAAACAGTCAACTTAACTCCCTAGCTAAAGGAGACGACTCTTTCTACGTAGTACTTGATAAGAATAGCGATCGTCTATTAGTTTCTGATTCTAAGAAAGATGTAAAAAAAGCTACTACTAGTGAGCAGTCATTTGATAGGCAATATAAGAAAGTAACTATCGGTGGTAAGATTACTTACAAATTTGATGGTGATGACTTAGGTGTTTCGTTAACTACTAATAAAAACGGTAATACTTATTCCGTGAAAGACTTTATCAAGTTTCAAGACATTAAATTTAAAGGTGATAATGTAAAAACTAAGTTATCAATTAGTTTTTTAGGTATGGAAGCAAAAGAAAAGAATATTTCGGTTAAAGAAATCAAGTAGAAATATAAGAAAGTAGGGATATTATGGTAGTTTCAAAATATGATATTGAATATCGTGAATTGAAAAGTAAGTATGGTTCAAAAGCTATTCGCAAAATTAAGCTTTTAGACAAGGGGTTAAAGAACTTCGGATATGATAAAAGTTTAATGGATATGAATAAAGAAGAAGTAGCTCAAGTTATTTCGGATATTAATGAATATCGTAAGTTTTATTTGGAACATAAATAAAGCAAAAAAAGATTAAGACGAGACTAAAAATATATTAGTAGGAAAGGGGTAAGTTATGGATAACAAAGAAAACGAGTCACAAGTAACGGAAACCATAAAAAACCGAAGAGCCTATATTTTATCACCAACAAACTTACTTTTTAGAACTTTAGATAGGGATGTTGACTTTTCGGATGTTAAGGTCATTGACTTTAAAAAGAAAATTACTTTAAGAGTTGTTATTACTGCTATGGTAGCAACAATTATTGGTATTTTCCTACTCTTTAGAACCCCTATAGGTAAGGGTGGCGTTTGGACTATTGCATTCATTTTCTCTTATGCGTGGGCCATTTATATTACCAGTTTTAGAACACCAACTGGTGATTTTAAGTATTCATATATACCAGTAATCCCAAGATATTTTAATAAGCACGCAAGAAATATTTCAACTCGTTCAGTTGCAAGTTTATATAGTTTGGAAAAACTGTTTAATTTAGAAGATCAAGATTTTTCTGATGGTTATTTACACTTTAAAGATGGTGAAATAGGAGAATTAGTTGAAGTTACTGGTATGGCAAGTAGACTAATGTTCTTAGAAGACCAAGATGTGGTTATTAATGATGTTATTTCTTTCTATCGTGCAATTAATGACCAATGTACTATTATCTTTGATACGGTTTCATCTCCACAACGTGTTGCGAGCCAAGTAGCTTATACGGATGAACAATTAGCAAATTTAAACCCTATTTTTAAAGATGGTCCTTTAGAAGATTTATTGAAAAGACAACGAAATGTTTTAACAGATTTCGTTGGTAAGCGATTCGAAACTATTAGGCAATATATGATTATTAAATCTAGAAGTGAAGAAGAACTATATAGAATTGAGGATATCTTGAATAATCAGATTATGAATACTGCATTTTTAAAAACTGGTCGTATTGTTGATGAACCAGAAGAAATCAAAGAGTACTTCAAGAACTTCTACGGAATGGACTTAGTAAACGAAGATTAGAGGAAAAACAATGGAAAAAGATACTCGTGAATACAAGATTGTCTACAAGGATTATGACGAATATTTTGAACAAAAAGTAGAAAAATTGTACAGGTTATTAGGTGATGATGTCAGAGATGATGTCAAAGAGTTACTTGATGAACAAACACGTTACATGCATCATTTGATGTACAAGAGCATTGAGCAACAGGTCCGAATAGACAACTTATTAGAGGTCAATCAAAAGCTTCATGATTGCTTAAAAGAGAAAAATGAAGAAAGCGAGAAATTTGCTAATAAGTATGATGAATTAGAAAAAGATAATAAGAATTTTCACAAGGAAATTCATAGTTTTATCAACAAGTATCTGAATGATATTGATAATGATGATTATTTTGAATTGTAATTATTATTTTAAATCGAATTTTGAAACCAATTAGAAAATGAAACTTAAAACAAATTTTGAATTTTGAAATTGTTTTTATTGATGGAAGGAGGTTTTTTAAATGGCTTACAAAGAAGAATTGGAGCGGGTAAAACAAAATCATAAAAAGCAACTGTTATCAGAACAAATGGAAGTGCGTGAAAAATATGTGAATGCAGGGATGAATATTAATCACGCTTTTGCTCAAATAGGGGTCACCTATAACGATAAAGATATTGCGGATCTTAACAAGAAAGAAGCTTTTGCTTTTGCTAGACGAGTAAAAAGCTTGCAAAGCAATGCAGATGAAGTTGAAGTGATTAAACCGTTTATTCGTCTACTTGCTACGAGAGAACAATGGACGAGACAAGAATTGTTTGATGCTGTAGAAAAATACTATCCTATCAATACGAATCAATTTAAAAAGATGCTAGGCAAGCATAAAGTTAATTTTGAAGGTCAGGAAATGAGCTACAAGGTTAGTTATGGTACGCATATTTTTTCAAAGGCAGAATTGGAAAGTTTGGATTCAGGGAAGACCATTAGCTTTTCAACGATGAGTAAGAATGGCGTCCGTTATAAGGTGAAAGGCAAATTAGCAATTCAAACTTATAAAGGGAACACTTATTTAGGTTTCAAGCCAAATAATTAAGAAAAGGAGTGTTATATTTGTTTTTTTTCAAAAAGTTCTTTAAAAAGAAAAAACAGCCGGTTGATAGTCAACAAACTACTGATAGGCAGTCTGTTCAGTCTGTTAGTAAAATTGATAAAATCGGAAAAGGAAAGAGTCAAACAAGTCGTGGCTTGATAAAGAGTAATAAGCTCTTTATGGCATGGAATAAAAATGCGGAGGAAAAAAAGCAACGCCAAAAATCTGGCTTAGTTGCTGATTCTTATTTAAAACAAATTTCTCCTAAAAAGGGTTTTACCTTTCATAGTGATTATTTTGAAGTTGGTGATGGCGTTGCTCAAATATTGACTATTGTTCCAACTAAAAATGCTGATAGACAGTTACCTCCGTTTTGGGTTACGAGAATGCTACCAAGAGGGTTGGGCCAAAATGTAACTGCTAGACTTATACAACCTATTTCGACTAAAACGGAAAAATGGACTAAAGATAATGAAGTTAAAGCAGATGCGGCTGTAAGACAAGCATACGGTGAACGTAAAGTAAATGACCCTAGTAATCAGGATATTGCTTTCCAAGTACAAGATATGCATCAAATCAACGAAGATTTGCGAGGGGGGCAGTACCACGGTTCAGAATATAAGATTCTATTAAAGGCTCCAGATGTTGAAACGTTAGATTCCGCTCGTGAACAATATAAATTGCGTTTAAAAAATAATTTTAGAGGTCTAACAGTAGAAGTCTTTGAAGGACAGCAGAAAGATGATTTTGAAAATCTTCTGAAGTCAGCTGATGCGCAAATAGGTCATGAAAAGAAAATGTACACTAGCCAAGAATTAGCTGGTGGATATTACTTAATGTCTAAAGGTATTGACGATATAACGGGGAAGTACGTTGGTGTTTCAGAAGGGGACTTCAATAATCCTGCTATGTTAATGGATGTTGATGATTGGTCCAGGAATATCGTTGTTGCAAGTAAATTTGGCCCAAGGACAGGTTCATATAGTACAGAAGTATTTGGAGATCACTTACGATCAATTAGTTTGTGGGGCGTTAAAATTGCAGAAGATGCTATGATTCAAAATCACCGTGTTGTTCATTTTATTTTGAACAATACAGATATTGAAGACATTGGTAAGAGAAAAATTGGAGCTGATTTATCAAAACATACTTCAAATATAAATATGGGTAAAGGTGCAATAAATCCATTTGAAGCTTTTGGTCGTGAAGAAGATAAATTAAATGTTTATCCTACTTTGACTGAAAAATTACGGTTGATGTTTAAAGAAATGTCTCCGTCATTAAATGATGTTGACTTGAATAAGTATTTTACTCAACTTTTGAAGGAATTCATGGAAGATAAGGGATTATGGAAACCTAATGCAAAGGAAAATATTGATACAATTTCTTTGGTGGGCTTGCCGCATAATGAATATCCTTTACTTTCTGATTTTAGTTTATATCTTTCTACAATTTTTACTATTTATCAAAAGCAAGGTAATCAACAAGCTATTAAATCTCTTGAAAAAATTCAAGGGGTTGTGGATCGTATGAAAGAAGAAAATGGTGATATTTTCGATAAGCATACATCTTCAGTAGTTGATAATGCTCAAACAATTCCGCAAGTTATTTACGATTTTGCAAGTATTTCAGAACGTGGTAGAGGGATTGCTATGGCGCAGTTTATTAACACGTTAGGTTATGCAACTCAAAATCTTCATCGTGGTGATGTTGTTATTATTCATGGTGTAGATCAACTTGCTCCT
Organism: Ligilactobacillus equi DSM 15833 = JCM 10991; assembly: GCF_001435735.1. NCBI lineage: Bacteria > Bacillati > Bacillota > Bacilli > Lactobacillales > Lactobacillaceae > Ligilactobacillus > Ligilactobacillus equi. The sequence continues at coordinate 53,513 of NZ_AZFH01000010.1, read as the reverse complement.
GAAGTAAAAGAGTTTGTCAAAGATAATCTTCAAAAATTAACAAGAAGAGATGTACGAATTGCTTATCTTTATGACAATGTTATGAGTGCAATTAACGATAAAGACTTTAATGATTTAACATCAGCAGATTATACGTTATTTTCTGCTATGTCATCTGATGAACTTGAAGCGTATAAGGAAACGATGAAAGCGACTATTCCTTCCGCATTGGAAAATAGTTTGATTTCAAAAGATGATTTATTGTATTACTTGTCAAGGGATAGAGAAAAAGTGTTGTTTAAACTTGATTTAATCTTGTAAGATGGCTAAAAATTTGGTGAGTTATTGACCGTTATGATAATTACAGCCAATATATATAGTTTAATGGACGTTGATAAATGTATTATCATGAAAAAATGGAAGGAGGGATTTTCTTGAAAAAAAGCGTCAGAAAATTTTTGTATGTCCTAATGGCTTCGTTTCTAATTACGCTTTTTTGCGGGGGACCGCTTATGAGTGAATATATAGTTCATGCTGATCCGCCAACTGAAGAGAAAAAAGACGATGAAAAGGACAAAGACGATAAAGACAAAGACGATAAGAAAGATGATGAGGACAAGGAAGAAGACAGTGATAGTGGTGGAAGTTCTCAAAAAGATGTAGCTGGTGCTTTTAATGATGCCGCTCAGGAGTTAGGTGAGAAAACAGATAAAGAACAAAAAGAGGCTATTAAACAAAACACTAACGTTGGTGATGTTTGGGGCTATATGGGTGCTAAGTCTGTTTTCTGGGGTATGAGTAATATGACGGATTATTCTGTCTCATATTCAACCTTACGTAATAATGGTAGTGGTAGCGGTGGTAATGCTACGGCACGTTTTATGAATAAAGCTCGCTATTTTGCCGCAACTTACGGATATGTGTTGTATAAAACAGGTATAGATCATTCTATTTCAAGAGGTGATACGTCAAATAGTATTGGTCTTATTGGACGCTTTTTATTCGGCGGTATTATACTGGTTGTTTACCTAATATCTTCACTTGTATCAACTACTTTTGAATGGGTTGTAAAAGTTTTAGGTTACTTTAATCCTCTTGACTGGATTGTTAATGGCGCAAACGGTGCAAGTTCTGGAGGAGTTTTCCAAACTGTTGCTGGAAAAGTAAAGGAAATTTATGACGCGTTCGTATCCTTAGGTATGGTAGGTGCATTTGTTTGTTTTGCAGGTGCGGTAGTACTAGCGCTTGTCGGTATGCGTGTTTCCGATCAACCGGGGCCTCCTATGGGTCGAGGAATAGGTATTGGACTCTTTAGTGCCTTTTGGCATTTGTTGAAACGTGTCTTTACAATGATTGCTTTGCCAGTTGTTATGCTAACGTTATATAGTTTAATGATTGGGTCAATTCAGAGTTCAATGGAAAATTCACAAGGTGGAATCGGAACAAATGTCCCTGAGTATGCGGTTTATACGAATTTAGTTGACTTTAAAGGATGGGTAACTAATTCTAGATTGCAGTTGCCTTCAGGTTTAAAAGGTTCCTTTTCAACATCAACTGCAACAGGCTCGGTTCCTACTATCACGCACTCGTCAGTTGCTTTAATTAATTCAAAAGGTGCGGGAATTGATTCAGCTTCACCATATACGAATGGAGGAACGTTCAAAGACTCTTTATCTGCAAATGAAACTCACACTGCTGATGATAAAGCAACAAACATGATTATGTCATGGATGACTAATGATAGATATTCAGCTTCTAATTATGCAGCGGCAGTACAAAATAGTTATATTGCTAATTACGCTAAGGAAGATGATAAACCTGAAAAAATTTTAGAAGACTTAAAGAAAGCCTTAATAGGTAAGAATGACAAAATTAATTACAATGCTAATGGACATTTATCTGCAAATGACGGTCAAAATGCTAAGGGTATGACAGTCACTTTTGATTCTACAGAAAGTCCTGAAGGATATAAAGGGTTATCGACAATAGGTACTTACAATTATTTAGGAACTCTGTTTTCTAATACTGGTATGAGTCATAATGATACATCAAAGCTTTCGGGGTCTGGTTACCAATATGAGCATTATTCTGTTGGTTTAGTTGGACGTGGTATCGTTGCTTTTGGTAATTATATCTTTATGTTAGGTCTCATGTTTGCAGGTGCGGTCCTTGGGTTCGGTTACGCTTATTGGACTGTTAAAGCACTGATTGAAAGCATTCCTAAGATGTTCGGTTCCTTCTTTATGGGAAGTTTAGGTACTGGAAAAGGTTTTGGTTTGATGATTACTCAAGCCTTTGGTGTTTTAATTTCTGTTGGTGGATCTGTATTGCTATATGGTATTACATCGGAAATTCTTATAGGTATAGGTCAATCATTTGATTCAACCTTCTTTACAGGAGATGCATATTCTGGTGATGGATTTGCAGCAATTATGCCAGTAGGAGCTATTGGGTTAAATGCTGGTGCTTCAACATTTGCTTATGCTGCAGTTAATTCATTATCAGGGATACTATTATTGCTTGCTGCCTTCTTCTTAATTAAGATTCGTGGGCCAATTCTATCTCTATTCACAGAGTGGCTAGACGAAGTTATTAGAATGTTAAATATGACTGAATCAGCCGCATTTGGTGGTACTGCAGGTAATCACGCTCCATTAAATAACAATGCCCTTGGTGGTGTTGGCATGGATGGAAGAAATAGTAGTGTAGGTGATAACCTTGCTCGTGGTATGGGTAATTTTGGTGCTCAAACTGCAGCTGGGGGTACTCCGGGAGCTGTTAGTGGGTCTCCTACTGATGGTGGTGTGACTGGTGGATCTATGAATCGTACTAATCGATTAGGTAATCCAAAAGGTATGCTTGGTAAATTAAGAAATGCTCAAGCGGTTTATAAAGATCAAACACGTGCTCGAATGGCAAAACGCGGTGCACCTGATTCTTTTGTTGATGCAACTGCTAGAGATAAGTTGGGAGCGTTAGGAAAGATGGCCGGTCAAGCTGCGGTAATTGCAGGTGGTAAGGGCTTGGATACGTTGATAGGTTCTAACACCGCAAGTGATTTACGTGGTATCTATAATGCTAACTTGGACGATAATATGAAAGAATTGGGAAATGCCAATGAATATCAAAGTCAGCTTGAAAAGAGTGCTAATCAAGGAATTAATGGTAATTCTAATAATAATCTTTCTGTGACAGATTCAAGTTATGGAGATACTGACGAGGCTAATGCGCAAGCAAATGACTTTGTAGATCGACAAGCATTTGATAAAAACGGTAATGCGTATGATGGTGCTAATGCCCGAGAAGGGTATGTTGATGATAAGGGTCGTGCTGTTTCTGAATTTGTAGATTCACAAGGTAATGCCGTTCATTCATCTAAGGTTGTTCCTGACGGTTATGGCGGCTATCAAAATGCTATGACTGGTGAACAAGTAGCAGGAAAGCTTGCTAATTCAATTTACGGTAACAGAGAAAGTGGAAATAAATATTCTGCAACTGATGTTTACCAAGGAAAAGATGGTAAGACTTACGCTGATAAGTTTAAAAATATCGACGTAGTTCCTAAGCCCGGCACGGAAAGTGGATCGTTTAGAGATGCGCAAGGTAATGTTTATGCTCAAGATGATGTTATTCCTGAGAGTGTAGATGGTCGTGAAACAGGGCGGTATTATGCAAGAAATGCCGAGGGTCAAAGTGTTCCTGTTGGACAAGTTTCTGATACGGGTCAATACGTTGATTCGCAAGGTAATGAGTATGACAATAGTCAAACTCCAATCTCTATGGGAGATAATGGTAGAACAGTTGCCAAAATTGCTGATGGTAGAGAAGAAGTTCAAGACATGTCATATGTTGATGATAATAATCAAGGCTACTCTGCAGATCAAGTTTCAAATGGATACTACGATCAAAATGGTAATTTGACAGACCAAGCTAACGATTACGTTGACAATGATACAGGTCAAATTATGTCTGGCTCCTTAGCAGACACTGCTGAAAGTTTTGAAAAGAATGATGACGGTAGTTACACTGCTAAAATGAAGATGAATCCTTCAAGCTTAGCGACTAATAGTGATGGTAGTTTAGTACAGGATGCAAATGGTTTCTACCAAACAAAAGATGGACAAAAAGTTGCTTTATCTGGTGAAAATGCTGATGGTACATTTACTAGAGTTGCTAATGTTTCACCGGTAGCTAATACATTAGCGTCAGTTGCTAAGGATTCTTCAGGTCAAACTGTTCAACAACAGTATAGAGATTTAAGAGATCCATCTAAAACTTATGATGCTTCAGATGTTAAGGCTAACCAACCTTACGCAATGGTAAATAATAACGGGAAGCGTCAGATGGCTTTATTAAAGCAAAATGGAGACGGTAATTTTGTGGATGCAAAAGGTAGAACCTACGGTAAAAATCAAGTTAAGCATGGTAACTTCCATGTTAACCCTGAAAACGGAAGGTATACACGAGTTGCGGCAACAAATAACTTTAAAACAGCTAATGGTAATATTGTCGGGGCTAGTCAAGTTACAGCACAAAAGCAAGTGGCAAGAAATAGTAACAAGGATCTTGTTACTGTTAATAGAAATAAGACTGGTACTTTTGTTCAAAATGCTAAGGCAAATGGTGGTTACACTAAGGTAACTAAAGATATGTCTGCAATGTCACGTCAACAAAAGAATAACTTTGTTAAACAAGCTACTAACCGTGCTTCTCAAATTAAGAGCCAACTTCGTGATAATCCAAGCGATACCAAGTTGAAACAAGAATTGGTTAATCAACAAGCTTTAGCACGTGCAGCAAAAATCAACCAAGATGTTCGAGATGCTCCAAAATTAGGTATCTTAAGAACTGCTACTCCTACATCGTCACTTAAACAAGCATCCGTTGGTGATGTGAGAAATACTCTTAATCGTTACGCTAAAGTTCGTTCAGAAGCGGAGCAGATGATTAAGACGGGTATAAATCCAGAGAAAAATGCTATTAAGGATGAAATGCAAAGTTTGGCTAAACAACTGCACTCCTACGGTGTTAAAAATTCTGTTTTGAAGAATTCTTCTGGAAACATTCACAATACAGTTCTGATGATGGATGCGTACGTAAATACAAACTAATTATTTTGAGGAAATCAATATGTATTTTATTCGATTTTATTTTGATTAAATCGTAAATATATATTGATTTTTTTGTTGTTTTTTAAACGAAGATTATTGTACACTCAATAGAGAGGATATTGTTACTATTGGTTTGATTAAGAAAGGAGGAATTATCTTGGACTTTATTAACGGTTTATTGTTTGATTCATTTGTTGCTAACCCAGCTGCTATGGATATCTTTAACAACTTCCAACGTAACGTTGCTAACAGTATCGCTGACCCTATTATTAAAGCTATTGGGGCAGTTGCCTTTATCTTTGGTTCGTGGGCAATTTTGAGATACTTAATGGGTCAACAACAAGGCGGTGCTCACTGGGTACTTTGGTTTGTTGCCTTGATTTTTGGAGCATTGTTCTACCTCAACGGGTTAAGTGGTTGGACTTCATTAGGGGGAACAACTACAGATACAGTTAATGGGTTATTCCAAGCTGTAACACCTGTTGCTACGATTGCAACCAATACATTATTAAGCTTTGTCGGCTTATAATATGTAAAAAATGGGCTTGGCTTTTCGTCAGGCCTTTTTTATATAGTTTTTTTCTAAATACATATATATTTACACGTTTTTTTTACGTTAAAGTTGTGATAAAATCAAGATATAAATATGTATTTTTATATTCGTAAATAATACAGAATGTATAAATGCAAAATATTGATGTAAAGGAGCTATTTTGATGGGGTTATTTGGAAAGAAAAAAAAGAACTCTGATAGCGATAATAGCAAGGTATCAAAAAACAAAAATGAAGCCTTGTATCGCAAAAAGAAGAGAAACAGTCGCAAAAAAAGTAGAACTCAATTTCCACTGATTAGTTCAATGAAATTAAAGAAAATTTCGCCTTCTTCATTACTTGATTTTTTGGCTAACAGTAAAGAGGGTATGCTTAATTCGTTTGATGTGTTGCTTAATAACATTGAACAACATGAAGGGGAAAAAGGTTTCTTAGTCATTGCTTTATCTGAAGAAGATTTTAAAAAATCAAAACTTACACGTTCAGATAATCCGCGAGACTTTGGAGAATTTACTAACTCAATTTCCAAGGATTTAATTCGTTCGGCATCATTACCAACAAATATTGAACAAGGGTACGTTGTTTTAGTGCCAAGTAAATCCGCTTTGGAAAATATTGGTGAGTTCGATGAATTAAGACAATATAAAGATGGATTCTTTTGGGCTGTCTTGCCAGAAAACATTTCAGATAGTGCGGTAGATACTGCTAAAGCCTATATTTTGGAATCACGAGTTACTTATGATGAATTATCTAAGTTATCAGAAAGTGTTAGTGAAAATGCGGAACTTAAGTTGACCAATATCAAGTATAACGATCAACATGACATGATTGACGCTGATATTTCGGTGACTGATGGAGGAATTACGGAGGTAATTTCAAAACAAGAAGTATCTTCATCTAGTGAAGGTGAAGAAGAGGAAGAAGAAGTTGCGGAAGAATTAGATGTGCCGGAAGCCCAAGAGCCAACGGAGCTTGTGAAAGCTACAAAAAACGCTATTCTCAATATTCAAGATGATCAGGGTGATGTACCAGTTCTAGGTTTAGATTCTGATTCTGAATTGGTTACTGAAGACGAAACTGATAGTAATGCAGAAAATCAAAGCGGATTAGTCGTTGATTCTGATAATACATTATCTGAAAATGATAAGATTGATGCTTTATTAGACAATGAAGAAGTTGATGTATTGCCATTTGGTAATGATGAAAATAATGCCGTCATTGATAATTCTGATTTAGCGGACAACTATATTACTTCAGAAGCTCAAGATGTTAATAACTTGTCAACACATGTTGAATCTGCTGCCTCAGAAGAAACAGTAGTTGAAGATGATGACGAGGAAGACATTTTATCAGATGATTTATTATTCAAAGGGTTAAACAATCAAAACTCTGCGTTAGGTAATACTAATGTTGATACTACAGACGCAACAAGTTACACATCACGTTTAAAGAAGATTGCTGCTGATTTAGGTAAGGAAGAAAAATTAGAAGTAGATGTTAGTGAATTAGACGCATTATTATCTAAGAAAACTTTTAGTATTCCATTTAAAGATGAAGTGGTTGGTAATAATTTAAACGAGTTGTTAAACGTTAAGATTAGTGATGCTAACCAACGTTTAGCTAAAATGCACGACGACAACATTAAGTCAATTATTAGCTTGTATAAGAACTCTATGCAACAAGGGTTCAATATGATTAAAGAAGCAACTGATTTAACCAAGAGTCAGAATGAATTTGGTCGTAAAAAAGCAGAAATTGAACAAGAATATCGCGATAAGAAAGATGATAATGATAAATTATTTGCGGCTTATAAAGAGGCTGAAGAAGCAAATTACGACAAAGCTTTTGAAATTTATCTTGATAAAATTACAGCTAGCGCTAAAGAATCATATGAAACAATGCACCGTCAAGGCTTAGAAGAAAAATTATCAAGCAAGCGGGCCGAATTGGACGATACTTTAGAAGTAAATAAGCAAAAAGATTTAGATGAATTATCCAAAGAACGTAAAGATAGAATTGCAAGATTATATGATGAAATTAACGAAGCAACAATTAATCGAATTTCTGAAGAATATAATTCTAAATTCTATAATGTTGAAAAGGAATTATCAGCGGAATTTAGTCGAGAGATTGAAGAAATTTCAGAACAATACCTTAAGGATGAAATTGCTCGTCAAAAGACTGTTCAAGATAAGCTTGATAATGATAAGACCGTTGAAGACCTTAAGTTGAAACTGGCTGAAACTGAAGAATCTAAGCAAGCACTTATTATCAATAATAATAATGCCCTTAATCGTTCAGAAACAGAAGCTAGAGAGCGTATTAAGAGTATTCAAGATCAATATGACTCTGAAATACTTAAACGCAATGAAGAGTTTATGAAGACTCTTGAAGAAAAGGACAAAGAACTTAAAAAGCAACAAGCTAAGATTAATGAGCTTGAAAATGAAAGTTCTAAGTCAATGCGTGCTAACGAGAACAGATACGATGAATTACGTCGTAACTTTGACGATGAAAAACGCAAGTTAGTTGATGAATATGATTCTAAAGTGCGTGAACTTAAGACACAACAAGCTCTTGAGATGCAAGCTAAAGAACAAGCGATGACTGAACGTATGAAACAAAAGGATATGGAAACAACACGTGCAGTACGTAATACGAAGGCATTTACAACTGTTGGTATGATAGCTACGTTCTTGTTTGGTATTTCAATTCCGTTTATTACAGAACACTTTATGGGTAATACAGATAAAAGTGAACCTGTGCGGACAGAAGTTGTAAGTCAATCATCCCACTCTGAAGCTTCTAGTTCACATAGTGCTAAAGAGTCTGACCGTCAATCTGATAAATCTGAAAAGAGTACTAAAGATAACGGAAGTTCAAGTGAGAGTGGTGTAAGTCAGGAAGATAATTCTAATCAAGAATCAGCATCGAATGCTACAACCTCACAATCAAATTCTAATTACAGTAATAATAGTCAAACAAGATAATTTAGAGGGGATATTTAAAAAATATCCCCTTTTTTAGAAAGGTGAGCTTTATGTTAAAAATTATTCGTGAGGCGATTACATCGTTTGAAAAAATATTTGCAACATTTTGTGGCTTTGTGCTGTTCACACTGTCAGTTAATATCCTAAATCCTAATTATTCGAAATTGACTCATATTACTCCTAATACTGCTTTTAGCATTTCGGATGTTCTAGTAGAATTTGGGATATTTTTAGGATGTGCTTATTTTTTCTTAGTTATGGTATCTGAATTCAATGTTAATGAAGCAGGACCGCTATTTAAGGCTATTTTCTACGGCAAAGACGGTAAAATACGTGAAAAAGTTAAAAGCGTTATGAACGTATTAACGACTGTTTTAAGCCTAAGCTTTATTGTATTTTCTTTGATAGTTTCAGTAGCACTGCTTAAGTTTATTGGCTTTTTTAGTTTCTTAAGTGTCGTGGCTTGTCTTTTCTTATTGACAGCCGCTGTGATTATTCTTAATTGTGTGTTGGAGATATTGATAAAGCTTACTAACTTAAGTTAGGATGTGAGTTTCATGAAAAATATTGTCAAATATTTTGTTGTTGGAGTTAAAGTATTGTTTTTATTGCATTTACTGTGTTAGCAATAGTTGCGTATTTAACTTTTAAAGACTTGCAAAATGCTGGAGTTCTATCGTTCTGTATTTTATTAATACTTTTATCATTGGTTGCAATCTATGATTTGCGATATTCGTGGGTAAGAGTTTTTAGCGGAAGAAGGCGTTTCGTGAAAAAATTAATTGATAGAAAAATAAAGCTTGTATTTTTGCACATGGACTATCATGTTAGAAAAATCAACCAATTTAAATATTGAAAGCAGGGAATCAATATGACTGAAAAAGAATGGCAAGCAACAATTAAAGGAGAATTGTTGAAATTTGATGATTGGCAAAGTATTAGTGTTAGAGAAAATAAGATTATTGTCAAAATTTTGAATGATTTTGAAGATACTATTCAAATCTTATTTACGAAGATGGAAGATAGAACAATTCTAAAAGTTGGAAAATTAGTCAGAATTGTTATTGATAATCGAGAATTATCTAACTCTAAACGCTTAATTAGTGAAACAATCAAAAATGGGCTAGAAATGGCGATTTAGTTTGATGTTAACCATTTATAAAAAAAGTAGCGAAGAAGCAAAGAAAAGAGATGTTTCTGCGATAAAAGATGACAACTCTTATAATTCTAACAATTGTTCAATGGGTAAGAACTAAGTTTAGCAAAGTAAAGAAGTTGTATTTAGTCAAAATTCATAGGGACAATACATACACTAAAAAAGAGGTTTGGCCAAAAGAATTAGCAAAAAAATCTTTTAATGGTTATGTCTTGTTCGATAGTTTTGACAAGGTTAAGAAGTACGTTGGCAAAAGGAAAGAGAGAAAAGATAGTAACAACTAGAAAGTTGGTGTTTTAGCACGAAAAATAGTGTAAAAGAAAATTTGGCAGGAAAGAAGAAAGCTATTTGGGGCGCATTGTTTTATGCAGCATTTAGCTTTGCAGATTTAGTTTGTTCTGGTATTTCATTGAGAAATGATGTTTTTTCCTTTTCTGGATGGTTGGGCTTATGTGTGGGCCTAATGTTAGTTTTGTATCTAATTGAGTATATGTTTGATAATGGATTGATTTTGAGTCAAGCCAATATTGATAGATTGAAGTTTAAACAGGCAATCTTAGTATCACTAATCTTATTAGGATTCATTATTGCATTAATTGTTTTATTTGAACTTCGAGGCTTGCTTAATAATGATTTTCAACTGGTGATTCTCAACAATGTGAATTAAGAAAGTGAGGTTTGGTGCCTATGTCCTTATGGGATCAAATGCGCGAGAAGGTGGCTAATTTCGATTTTAATAACCCAAATCGTGCAGGACGTAAAGTCCAAGGGGAAATGCGTTATGAGGCGTATGACGAGTCTGAGCGTGATATTTACCGCAATCCTGATGCAAGAAGAACAAAGCGAAAAGATGCTCCTTCTAAAGAGTGGATTTATTATGTAACCACATTTATTGCTGCTGCGGTATATGTTTTACTAACAGCCTTAGTAGTCATGATATTAATTTCGATTTATAAGTCTAAACATCCCGATTATGTGGTGATATCCTTTACTAAGACTTTTTGGTCGATGGCTTTAAATCCTGCTACTTTACCACAAATAAAATTATTTGTTTTGTTAGCGACAGCAGGTTTAACATCTATTGTTTATGCTCGTTTAGAACGTAACTATCGCTTACAAAATATTGAAACTGATACAGAAGAGTTGAACAAGAATGAAGGGGAAAGTCGCTTATTGCAACCAGAAGAAATGGTCCGTAATTTTGATATTTTTCCTGATGTGGGGGCTCACTCTTCAGTAGAAGTATCAGCTTTAATTAGTCACTTTTATATCACTAATGATGGTATTAAAGAAATAGAAATGGGTGACCGTAAATCTGATTTTGTGGATCGCTATATCTTGAAAAAAGATGGCGTTAAGCATATGAAAAATAAAAATAATTATGTTGATGAAAAGAAAACTTTGTGGAACCCATATGATTTGGACCCTTATGATTCTGATGTTTATGAAGAATTAAGAACTAAGAAAGTACCATTTATCGATATTGCTTTTGGTAAAAAGAATGCTGAAGCTTCGGGAATCACTAAGCGTACTATGGTTACTTATAATCCTCGGAAACTTTTGTATAATAACCCCGGTAAAGAGATATTTGGTAAAACAAATGAATTAACGGTTGCTGATAAAATTAATAATGACTGGTGGTTTCCAGATTATGAAGTTCAACGCCCAGGTGGATTTTATGTCGTAGCTACTGGTGCAATCAACTCGATTGTAGTTGCTATGACTCGTGCGGGGAAGGGTCAAACTATTATTGAGCCTACACTTGATATGTGGACTCGAATGGATGAACCCGCAAATATTGTTGTTAATGACCCTAAAGGTGAATTATTAGTTCGTTTTTCTTATCCTGCACGTAAACGTGGGATGGAAGTTATTGCGTTTAACTTGGAAGACCCTGCAAACACAAATATCTATAATCCACTTGGTTATGCAGTAGCTGCTGCTCGTCAAGGACGTTATGAAGAATGTGCGGAACACGTCAAGAATATTGGTGATATTTTCTTCCCACCAGTATCGGGCCAAGATCCAATGTGGAATAATGCCGCTAATGCTTCGTATAAGCGTACAGCATTAGGGATGATTGATTACTACTTGGAAGAAGAATATTATATTCGTGATAAAGCAGTTAAAGAAAACTGGTCTGTTGAAAAACTCGATGTTTACTTAGATAACATGTGGGGGAAGGTTACGCTATACAACGTTTACCAAATGATGTCCCAGTTATCATCCCGTAAATCGCAAGATGAACGCTTAGTTAATATTGTTGATAAGACAGCTAAGTCAAAAGACTACTTGACCTTATTCTTCGATGCAACAAGTATGTTACCTAAGGATAAGTTACGTCAACAAGTTACCGACCAAGACCAACCATTACGTGCTATGGCACAGTCATCTAAAACATTAGCTTCTGTTCAAGGTATTTCTTTGACAGCCTTAGCTTTATTCTCTGACCCATTGATTAAGGCTTTAACATCAGGTAAACCATCCCAGAACTTTGATATTTTAGGTTTAGGTTTCCCTAGACGAATTGGTGTTCACTTAGAAAAGAATTTTGCTGAAAGAAAAGCTTATGCTAAGGAACGGTTCAGATGGAGAGTTTACGAAGATAAAGAATTTAAGCATGAAATTAAAGAAGATGAGTTAGGATCAACCTTTAGATATGATGGGGTAATTGATCCGCAATTCTGGATTTTCTACCGTACTAAAGGTATTTTCCCTAATAATATTGTTTACTTAAAATTAGAAATTTTCTCTAAGCGTACTAGGGATGTAATGGCAGACTTTTACTTTGAATTTGAAAAGCGCTACATGCTTAATTCAGACGAAACTAGTTTTGTTATTGATGAAGTTACAGGTGAAGAAATTATCAAAGATGGCTACTTGAGAGAAATGGTTTGGGATAAATCTAAAAAGGAGTTTGTCATTGGTAGTGTTGAAGATGAAGTTGAAGAAGTTGACTTGCTTAATTCGTTGTATGCGAAAACAAAGCATAAAATTAATGTTATTGATCAATCGGATGTTCACTACTCTGAAAAGACAAAATTTGTCGATTTCGTAACACCGCCTAACAAGGCTGAACACGCCCGTATTTTGTTAATTGCGTTAGACCAAATCTTTAACCAACAAGTTAATGCAGCTTACTTGGCTACGGCAGATCAAAAGCCATACTACAAAACTAAAGCAATGCTTGATGAAGTTGGTAACTTACAATCTGGGGGCCAAGGTATTCCGTTCCTTGAACGTAAGTTGTCTATCGGTTTAGGGCAAGACCAACAATTTACTTTGATTGAACAAGACTTCTCACAAATCCCTGCTGTTTATGGGGAAAATGTATCAGAAACCATTCAATCTAATGCTTTGATTATTAATTACTTGAAATCAAATAATGAAAAGACTTTAGAACACTTATCTAAAATGTCTGGGACTATGAGCCAAGTAAAGACGGAATCACAAAATGTTACTCGTCATGCGGATAAGTTAGTACAAGCTAACGATGCAGCTGTAAGCCGTACTGTATCTGTTAAGGAAGTACCTGTTATTTCTCCTAATGATATGCGTTTGATTCCACCTTCAAATAACATGGTCTTTGGGAATGGTTATCCAGTCTGGTCTCGAAACCAATTAGCTTTACCGGTTGCTCGTGAATTGCACAATCCTAACCGTTTAAGAGATTTTGAAGATGAAGAGTCAACTAAGTTAGAGACTGTTGCTTTAAATGGTGCTTCTGACTTCGATGTTTTTAAAAACCAACCAGACTTTTTCGAAATGGTTGAAAGACGTATTAGTCAAGCTCTATTAGTTGAAGATATGATGGAACGTTATAAGAAAGCTAATAATTATAGTGATTACGATGTATCTTTGAAAGATATGGATGATGTAAGCAAGGTTATTATGCGTTATGTTCGTAAGAAGATTGATAGCAATCCTGAAAAATACATTATTCATGATAATGGTGGGGTAGTGAATGAGGAACAAGTAGAAGCAAATGGGCAACAACAAGCTGTTGCTCAAGATAGACAAATTAAACGTTATGCACACCGCCACTTTAGTCGTGCTGATTTATCTGAAGGTAGTGCTAACCACATGTTAGACGGTTTAAAAGAAGTCTTACAAAAGACTCTAGAAAAACTCTTTACAAAAGCATCAGAAGTATATGATGATAAAGTAAAGGCGAACTCAGATATTCCTGAATACTTAGGTTTAGCTGTCAGAGTTACTGATGAAGATGAAGGTGCCGTTTTTGATGAATCTGTAATTTCTGATGAAGAAGTTCCAAGACAAGATTTCAAGGTAGAACTTAATGGAGAGCAGTACATTATCTTCAAAGAAGATGAAGATGAGGACGTTGCTAACGACTTAAGTTCAGATATTCGTATTGATATGAAAGAATTAGAAAAATTAGCTAAGGATTTAGCACAGCTCGATAGTTGGTCTGACCTAATTCCGACACAAGACTTTACGTTTGACTTTGAAGAAGAAATGGGTAAAATTGCTGATGAGAAGTTAAAAGAAGGCTCTTCTGTCCTAAAAGAAGATGTCGATTAATAAGAATAGGTGATTTTCGTGAAAAAAATTTATATTACCGTTTTTCTAGTAGTCGTAGCGGTGTTTTCAGGTGCGGTGTATTTTAGAAATCAAGCTAAGAAAATTGAAAACAAAAATATTGCTCTTGTAAGCCGTATAAACTACTATCAGAAGGCTGTAGATGCTAGAGAGGCATATTTATCTAAGCCTATCTACAAAGTCCCAAAAGGGCAAAAAACAATGCCTAAACAACAAGAACAAACTTTATCACTTTTGAAAAGAGTCTTTAGGAGAATGACTGACTATGAAAGTTCAGTTGAGTTTAATAATAACGTTGATTACATTAAGAAATATGTGACCGACCAAGACTTTATTAATAAGTATTTAGGCGGCTCTAAAGATATCGTTGATAAAACTGGTGTCTTGATGAAAAATGAATATGTTGCGGTTGTTCCTCTTAATGATGATAACTCGTATATGGTTGTTATTGACTACTTACCTTACGTTGCTAAAAGTGACTTATATCAAGAAGATAAGTTAACAACTATGAGTAAGACCTATACAGTTAATGCAATTGGTGATAAAATAACTAAAGTAGAGGTGAACGACGCCATCCCAACTAACTAATTCTTACAACTAATACTAGTTAATGTGCTAGTTGTTGGGATGTTTCGTAAATATCCAAGAATATCTAAATATATCCGAATAGTTCCAAAATTGGTGATAACAGAGATGTTGTCACCTTTTTTAGTAAGCAAGAGTAAAGCACCTGATAAGCAGGTGCTTTTTGGTTGTTATCCTTTCAAAAATTATAGCGGAAAAGCCTAATGTATATATGTTTTTGCCTAACCTAAATATATAGTTTATCTGGCTTTTAGAGGGTTGATAAAATCAAATTATAGAAAGATTTTATTTTCAATCAAATGAAAAAGACTTTTTTAAAATTTAGAAATAAGAAATGTCAGAAAGAAAGGGGCAAGTATTATGCCAGAAAAGTTAAAAATTTCTCTTACAGGTCATAGACCTGCAGACTTATATATGAGTCGTGATGCTTTTAAAAAATTTACTGGTTTAGATAAAAATCTTAAAGATTATCAAATTGATCCTAATATGTTTTATCAGGATCCTGATACTAAAGCAACTTATACTTGGGGAAACGTTGTAGACCGTGCAAACAATGCTTACAACTATAACAATCCAGAATGGAGCGCCTTTAGACAAGACCTTGAAAATAAACTTGAACAGATTATTGCTCAAGGTAATACAATTGAAGCGCATAGTGGGATGGCTTTAGGGGCTGACACTGCATGGGCTATGGCTATTTTAAATGTTAAGAGCAGACACCCTAATCAAGTTGAATTTGTGGCTAATATTCCCGATGAAAATCAAGGTTCCAACTGGCCTGTTTCATCTCGTAATTTTTACAATCAATTATTGAGCCAAGCGGACAGAATAGAAAATACTTATGAAATGCATCCCGAGGCTGAGTCAATGTCGATTCCACAAAGGCTTGAACAACGCAATAAAGATATGATTGGTAATTCTCAGATTGTATTTTCTCTATGGAATCACATGGATGGTGGGACTGCGAATGGTTCGTTAGATGCTTACAATATGAATGGGGTTAATTCTCTAGTTAGATTAAATCCAGCTAATTACGGTTTCGACATTCCAAAAGTGGGCCAATTAAAGAATACTAGAAGAAATACGTTTTACTCTAACCGAGTTTTTAAGGCAATGCGTCAAGAAGAATTAGAACGTCAAAAACCGGGTTACCAACCACAACAAGTATCAGTACAATATTCGAGAAATGGTGCGGCTGCTGTTGCTGAACCTGAAACTCCTAGTTCTCAAAAGTCTAATGGTCTAAGTATTCAAGACTTTAGAAGTCGTCTTGCTCCTTACATGGGTAAAAAGCAATTAAACAATTTTATCAAGCAATACCAAGATTTATTAAGCAACGCTGATAATGACAGTAAAAAAGGCAGTGGACTTCTACCAGAATATGATAACTATCAAGATCGTACAATTGAAATTTTTAAAGCTTTAAATGATGCAGGGCTATCTTATAGTTTAAGGCCTACTAACGACAAGTATGGAAGAATTCAAGTCACTGTTAATAATGGTGAATCAGGGTGGCTAACTGTTTACCAAGTAGTAGATGGTTTTACGCCTAAGACAAATGCCGGTGAAACTGTGGTTGAATCTAAACACCCTGAATATAGTTTTGGTGCCTATGCTGGACCAGTCTTTTCATACACCGATCAAGAAGGGCGTAACAATGGACATGAAGCATTAATTGCGGACCTACTTACTATGGAAGGCAAAAATCCTAACCAATTCCCTCCATCACCTGCGGAAGATCCTAATGCTCGTGAACATGCAATGTACGATGCCTTAGATGATAAGCACAAGCGGCTTTTGGTTATCGCTCCTTTAGCTTATGCGTCAGGACGTAAGTTATCTGATTTTGGAATTGATGATGTTGAATTGCGTAATAATATGTCAGCGTCTGTTAATCGGAATCACTACCAAAGTTTTGAACTCTACCAAAAAGGAACTAATGTAAGACTTGGAAATTTGTTTAAGGGTGGGGAAAAGGCTAATAATTATCCTATTCGCCAACGCATTGCTAGTCGAAACGTATATCGTGAAGTTCTAGGACCTAATGCAGGAGAACCAATTAAAATGGCTGATGGTCATCGGTGGCCTGTTGAAAGCACTAAGGAACGTTTATCATACAATCGTGTAGAAATTGCTTCGGGACAAGTTGAAAGAGACCTTGCAAACAAATTTAGGGATGCTCGTGAAGCATATGTTAATACTATGTTCTATGATACTGGTGCTTCTGTACAATTCGATGAGATTAAAGAAAAGTTTGATGCAAAATTTGACGGACTTTCTCGATTTAATACTATGGATGCTGTTTATAAAGCAATGAAGGATTATGCTACATCTTTAGATGAAAGCCGTCTTTTATTCCAAAAGAGTGAAGATCAAGGAAATCCTAATACACCTGAATATGGACGTAAGTTAGATTTTATGGGCATTCAACGTGTAAACGAAAAAGGTGAAACTTTAGATTTTAGTGCTGCAGCTGATGATGCTAAGGGTCATGCTATTAAAGTCTTAGGTGACGCTTTACGTGAAAGTTATCAAAATGAGGATAATGACTATGATGAAGAATCATTTCAAAATTATTCTTTGCTTGTGGCTAGAAATGTCATGGGTGCTCTAAATGATATGGACAACTATCTTGGAGATGGTTTCAATACTTACAATGTATTAAATATGGCTCGGTTAACGACTACTTCTGACTACCTTGCAGAAGAAAAACAATTAACAGACGCATTCTCTTTATCAAGTATGGCAGATATGGTAGTTGCGACAGAAGACTTCAATAAAACTAAATTGGCTTCACGTATGTTACAATTCGACCAACAATCAGCGATTACAGATACAAGCATTGACTGGATTTTGCAACACGATTCTAAGCGTACTTTGAAAAATATTGATGCTAACGGATATGGAATGATTAATGGTGAGGTCTATGACTTTAAGACACCAGCTTACACAGGTAAACTAACAAAGGTTGACCCTAGCCTATACGACCCTAATTCAGCTCGCTCGATTGATAGCCTCAAAGAAATGTTTGATAGCGTTAAAGAAGAACTTGCACAACAAAATGTTAGCCCTCAAATTTACAGAAATAATCAAGGACAAAATGTGCAAGCGCCAATGGTCTTCTTAGACAAAAATGGGATTGTGCGTTGGTCGGGAACTAGGTCAATGGTTAAAGGTAGCAATTTAACTGATGCTAATGGCTCGATGAACTTTAAAGAGGTAAGAGCTAACGTTTATGGTGATGTGGGCCAAGTATTTTTACAAGATGATAAAGGCTTGATTCACGTTGAAGAAGCGGGACATGGCAAGGGCGAAACGACTTTTGTTGCTGGTTTAATGGCTCATATTGATAATAACAGTAATCCTAATGCAAGCTTGGCACAGTCTGTAGTAGTAAAACAATATGGTGATTACCTTGCAGATCACTTGCGCCAAACTATTCGCCGCCAATTAGTTCGTTCTAATACGGCAGGAGACTTATCAATCGCCGAAGAAACTTATGACTTATACAAGCTATACCATGGAGAATCAGACATTCTTACTAAGCTTGAACCTGAAGATTTAATTGTTTCAGAAAATCACCCTCAAGAAGTAATTGATGCTTTAATTGAACAATATCGTGTACAAGTTAAATTGCCAGACGGGTTAAGAGATTCAATGAGTGCTACTGGTTTATACAACGATCATAATGAAATTATTGAAAACACACATGACTGGATTAAGTTTAGGGCTGAACATTTAATTGTTGAAAATAAAAGAAAAGGAAATGTAACTGGTCCATATACATCAGAACAATTAATTGAATTTCAAAAACAAGCGATTAATGAATTTAAAGAGTTAAGTTATGAAGAAAAAATGTCTTTAGTAGGAACTTATATGTCAAATCATGGTGGTATTACTGTACGTGATATTTCTCATGAAGACAATAAAGGTTACTTCTCTCAAAATGTTACTCACAACGGGGGTTCACTAGGTATTTACCGTTACTTAGAAAGCCTAGATCAAATTGATGAAAGTGGGCACATTAAACCATTAGTTGATGAAAATGGGGAACGTAGAGAAGTTGTTACTCCGTTAGAAAAAGCTTATCCAGAAATTAAACATGATTTGTATGCAAACCCTACTGACCGTAAGACAATTGTTACTCATATGTTGTTAGAAGCTCATGGAGTTAACAAGGGTACTAAGGTTATGTTGGCAAATTTGGGTGGTTTGACAGATGAAGATGCCGGTATTATTTCTAAGGAATATGCTGAAAAAGCAGGTATTCCTCTTGATATGGAAAAAGAACGGCGTGATGCTAAGATGGTTGCCTTAACCGAAAAAGGAAACTCTAATGTTCGTAATTTGATTGGTAAGGATTTCTATGCTTCATCTCGCAGTGGTAAAGCACTACACTATCGTTTAACGGTAATTAATGACTCTGGTTTACCTCTTGCTCCTGAAGATGTAACTAGTGATACTACAATCAACCAAGACAACTTAGCCTTAGTACGTGTCAAGAAAGATGGTAGTTACTTTAAGTTAACTGCTCGTGGTTCTGTGTACTCAGTGAAAACTGGGGAAAACCGTTTTGCTATGATGGATGAAAATGGTAATGCAACTAAAGTAACCTTTGGTTCTATCGCAAGAGGCGGTCGGATTATTACTGATGAATCACAACGACCAACAACTCGTCCATTACGTGTTGGGGATAAGATTTCTGATGGTTCTGGGAATAAGATGACGATTGCGGATGTTATTGACCCAGATTATGTAAATGACAATCCAAAGAATTTTGAAGAACGCCAAAAAGCAAGGTTAAGCGCTATTTTTAAACAAACGGGTGCAGAAGTTGTCGCAAATCCATACACGATTTTATCTCGTAAGAATGCGGGTCAAGTATTACGCTTGGAAGAAACTTACCAAGGGGACGGTTCGACAATTAAAGTTACTGATCCTGTTACTGGTAAGGATATGGACTTAAATGCACAAATTGCTGAAATGGAATTTATTACCACTAATAAGACAGCAGAAGCAGGTACCTCATTTAAAGGTCGTGCATATTCTCAACAAATGGCATGGGCGGACTTAGAACGTGGCGCAACTGGTATCGTTGAAGAAATGTACGGTAATAATTATCGTGACTTGATGGAACTTAAAGAAACCTATCGTGTAGCTGGTTATGCGTTTGACGATAATAATGAGCTTGGATTCGTTGATAGAGTTGTATCAGATGATGAAGTTACTGATTTAAGGTCTCTTCTTAACAAAGGTTTAGGCATTAATGATGAAAATGGTCCTTTAAAACGTTTACTCGACGTAAGTACTTACGGTATTAGTTATGATTCAACAGTCGGTAAATATATGGCTACTAAAGCTGATGTCAAAGAGAACTTGTTAGCTAATTACAAGTCGACTGAAGCTAGACTTATTAAAGAAGATAAGGTTATTGATTTATTAGAACCCGATTTACGATTTAAAGAAGAATTTAGCAATCGTGGTGGTAGCTTAAAATTACCTGTTAAAATCGAATTAGCTAGTGGCGCCAAGACCGATATTTTACCAATTGTTCCACCTGAAATGAGAAAATCACATAAGAACGAAAATGGTACGGTTGTAGCTTCTGAATTCACTTCCGCATACGATAAAATTCTGAAAGAAAGTACAGCTTATGCTTTCTACGCCTATGAAAAAGAACAGATAGAACAAGGAAACATTCCTTTTGTTGCAGCTGATATTAAGGTTAGAGATAAGAAAGGTAAAGCCACCGGCCAATACAGACACGTAACTGCTGAAGAACAAAAGCAACAATACCTTAACAATTTAAACGATGAATTATCTAAGGCAGAAGCAAATATTCAGCGTAACGCTTTAAGGTTATCTAATAGTGTACAAGCAAAGCACTTAGGTAATGATGATACTGCTGCTAAACATGGTGATTTGCGTGATAAAATTTTGTCCAACAAAGTCAAAGACGGGGTAACTGCTGTTATGGCAAACGGTTCTTCTAGTTGTAAGATTGACGAAATCTTAGTATCGAAGAAAATTGCCAAAAACTTTAAGTCAATGGAAGCTGATGAAAATGGTTACCTCCATGTTAAAGGTCATCCCGATTGGGACATGATGCACGTTGACCGGCAACCTGTATGGCACTCAACTGGGACTTTAGGCTTTAAGGTTAGAGTAGTTGACGGTATCGACGGTGTTAAGATGAATCCTGCTTTTGTAGGAGCGTTAGACGGGGACTTTGACGGGGATAATCTTGGTATTTTGCCTATTAACTCCGAAAAAGGACAACGTGATTTACACACTAAACTTTCTGTCGCTACTAACTTGGTTAACATCGGGACAAATAAAAATGACCCTGATTTGAATTTAAGTACTGGTGGTGCTTGGCTTGCAGGTGCTATCAATAGCGGTAAAATTGATAGCCTAGATGATAAATATCGCTTAGATGAAAATGGTGAGTTTAAAGGCCCTAAAGCAGCTTTAAATGCTTTCTACAAGGATAAAGTACTTAATGGTGGTACAGTTACGATTGATGGTAGTGAAGTCGAATTAGTTGGTTACAAAGATCGTGACAAGTATTCTGAAGAAGAGTTTGCTGAATCCGCTATGAACACGATGAAGTGGCTTAACCAAGAACAAGAAGAATGTCTTGAAAATGCTTTTGAACACTCTGGTGTACGTTTTGATACTATCGACCATTTAGCAGAAGACTTAGCCTGGGCATCTGAAAAAGGGCTTAAAGGTAAGACTAAGGACTTATCAGAGGCTTTAGGCTACATGACTGGGGTTGAATTTGAAGCAGTTGATCCTAAGAAGAAACAGGAAGTACTTGCGCAAAGAGCTTCTGAAAATGGCACAACTGTTGAAGAAGAACAAAACCGTATTTACAAGAAGTTTGCTCAATCTGGTTACACGCCAGAACAAATTAGCAATATGGAAGCTAAGTCAGGTGTTATGTCGCTTGGGAATGACTTTGACTACCAAAGCAAGTATAGTGAAGTTAATATTGCTAATGCAGCTAAGAGTGAAAATACTGGGATGCCCGGTAAAAACGAACAAAAATTAGTAGCTGCGTTGCGAAGTGGTATGGGTCTTGAAGTTGCGTTAGAAATTGCTTACCCTCAAATGCAAGGTAACTTGCAAGTTAAGCACAGTGCCGAAGATGCGGTTAAAATGATTCAAATGTTCAATAGTCAGATGAAACTGTTATTAAATGGTAAAGCGGATAATCCACGTTTAGCGTTCGATAAAGTTGACTTGAACAACTCAAAGAAACGTTATCAAGAAGAATTAGATTTCGCTGCGGATACGTTTTTTGAGGGGACCGAAGATTACTATAAAAAATGTCTTAATTTCAATGATAAATCTTCTACGGCGAAAAAATTCCGCAAAAACCTTGGGCTTGATAAAGAGGAGCAAACAACATCTTTTGAAACAAATTATGTTGGCAATGCGAAAAGTCATGATACCATTGATAATGAAAAATATCCTAAATTTTATGATGATAAGTTCGATAAGAACGATGCTCTTACGGCGGATATCTTTGTCAAGCGTTACAAACGCTTATTAGACGAAGTTGGTGTTGATGTTGATGAAGAAGGTTTGAAAGTTCTTGCTACTTACTTGTCTGATGAAGATCCTAAGACAACAACTAAATCACTTAAGGAAATGATAATTCGTCCTATTGATGAATTGGTTGAACAGAAATCTGCTCCAATGGATTATGTTGCTTTAAAGGGTGCATCGGCTGCTAAGAATTTAGCTATTCAACATGGACAAAAACAGGCATTGCAAGGTGGAAAGCCTTTTGCCCCTAAAGACTACATGTCTAAAAAAGAATTTGATAATTACGAGAAAAAAATGAATAATAGGAAAAATCCTGATATTAAAGTTCCTCCGGTTCCAGAACGTTCTAAGTATAACTTAACCTTTAATCAATTGATTAATCCAAAGACTAAACTTGAGATTGCTACTGCTAAAGAAGATGTCGCTTCGTATCTTGAAAGCGATGGAGCTTTAAAGGATGTATCTGTTGAAGAGAAAAAAGCTATCATGGATGGTTCATATAAATCACCTTATGATAATTTAGCTCAAGACGTGGCAACTAATGTTATTATTTTAGAGTTGTCTAAAGATGATTCTCATGAAAAAATCTTTACAGATAAAAAACTAAATGAATACATTGCTCAAACGTTAGATACGGATGAAAATCAAACTAATCAAAATTCAAAAGAACTAGAGACAATGCTAAATGATGTTGATTTAAAGAAAGCTATTGCAACTCAATTTGTGAAGAGCGCTAAAGAATCTAATTTTGATAAGCAATTGGAAACAAAAGAACGCAATTCTAATCCTTACTTTGGTTCTAAAGCAAAACTTTCTGAATATCTAGCTCAAATTGAAGAAAAGCAAGAAGCTGCTCCTGAAGTACGTGAACTTTCTAAAGCACCTGCTCCAAGCGCTACGCAAACTGTTAAAGACTTTGTACAGCGAAAAGTTCAAGCCTTTAATAATTCTGTTCAAAGTGGGAAAGAGGTTGTTTCTCAGCAAATTAGTAAGAATAAAGAAGCAGTAAGGCTGTACTTTGAAGGAGTGCAAAGACAAATGCAGACTCAACCTCAAGTTGCAGGTTTACAATATGCAACTGCAAGTGGTAATGTTAATGGCTTTGGTAATGGATCTGTGCCATTTAATAATCAAAATGATGTAAATTCTGTCGGAATTGATAATAATGAAGCTGACGATGGTCTTAGTGATTTGATTGATAACGTTTAATAACGTTTATACTGAAAAGATGATTTCTCTTGGAATCATCTTTTTTGTTGCTTAAGTAGTATGAATGTAGTATCATAGTAGTATAAAAATCAGCAAGGCGGTGAAGAACGGTGGCAGCTCTTGTCAAAAAAATGCAAGTCACAATAGAAAAAGAGAAATATGATTTGGTCGAAGAAATTTTAGCGGAAGTTGGGATGACACCAACAGCTGCGGTAAATGTTTTATTTAGCAAGATCATTTCAGATGGCGGATTGCCTTTTCGCCCTAGTCTGAACGAAAGACAATTCGCTAAAATTTTGAACTCTAAGAAAAAATAAGTGTAAGGAGGCTTTTATAACATGGATGATGAAGAATGGGAAGCATATTTAGAAGCAGAAAGAATGGCTGATGAAGTTCATGCAGAATGGGCACGTGAAAGGGAAGAAGAACTAAACCGGGAATATGATTATGCAATATCAAAATACGGAAGTTATGCACGATATCAAAATGAGCGGTGGTATAAAACTAAGCAAAAATCAGAGATAAGTGACAGGTATGGGGAAAATCGGGAAAATTATGATCGTGTGTGTGATTTTCTTTATGGTGATCGCGATAATTATAGAAGAAAGATTGATATAGAACGTCAACGTCTTGATTTAATTTTTTGTGAATTAGATGATGAATATGTTCATGATATTCCTGAAGATAGAAAACCTGATAAAAATAACAAAGATGTACAACGATATCTTAATTTAGAAAAAAAGATATTAGAACATTATGGATCTTGGAAAAACTACGCCGAAAGATTGCGTCAAGTTGGTTATGCTGGATCTCAAGATAAACTTTGGAATGCTCATTATTTAAAATGGGAATTATATTATAACGTAATGACATTAGTTTATGGTAGTTGGGATGGTTATATCGATAACTATGATAAAGAGCAACAACGTCTAGATGAATTGGTTCGTAACGGAGTTGATAGAGACCCAGAAATTGAAAGATATGAAAAAGTAAAATATTATGAACATGAGCAAGAAGAATGGAAACGTAAGCATTATAGTAATGCTAATGAATATTATTACCTTGCTGCATGCGCTTTGATTTATGGTATAGATGTTGATATTAACAAACTAACATCTGATGATCTTTCAGCGTACCGGTCGATAGAACGTCAACGTCTTGATATGCTTTTCAGCGAACTAGATGATGAATATGCTCAGTGTATTCCTGAAGATATGAAACCCGACAAAGGCAACAAAGATGTACAACGATATCTTAATTTAGAAAAAAAGATATTAGAACATTATGGAAGTTGGCCTAATTATTTTAAGTATTTGCGTCAAGCTGTTGGTTATACAAATATGGATGTTTTTAGTGGTAAAGAAGACGATTTGATTGCAGGCGAGGTCGATGAATGGATTGAAACTGTTGATTTAATGGATAATGTTTTGTACATTGATGTGGTAAAGTTTATCTATGGCAGTTGGAAAAATTATATTGACAATTATGAGAAAGAACAACAACGCCTTGACGAATTAGTTCGTAGCGGTGTTGAAATTGATCCTAAGCGTATCGAAGCTGAAGACTCACTGGGCTTTTAGAAAGAAGAGAAAATTAGTATGGTAACAGAATGTTTCTGTGGAATTAAAATTAACTATGTTTTACATGATGATAGAGAGCGCTTAGAACGCGTTGAAAGAGCGGCTAAGGAAACCCTTGAAGATACTATTAGGGATGCTCAAATCGAAGAATATGGGAATGTAGACGCAAACTACAATAGTGTAGATGGTGGATATAGTGAAATACCTGCTGACTTTCACCAATTCATTGTTGATAATTATGGTAGCGTTGAAAATTATATTAAACAAACTGATGAAGAATTAGGTACAATTAGTTATTAATTAGCGTTATCCCTTTTCTTGTGTTATGATAATAGCAGTGGGTAGAGTCATAAGAGACTAGCAATGGTATACTGAAATGTATACGCCTACGAAAGTCAAATCGTTTTGCATTTGGCAAAACATTAAAGTTCTCCAAACAGCACTTCGTTATTTCCGAAACGAAGTGCTGTTTTCTTTTGCTATTATTTCAAACGTCAATAATCGTTATATAAACGATAAAATTTTGTAAAAAAAGTCGATATTAAATATGTTATAGTGTACGTGTATTAATAGATGAAATTTAGAAATAATCACACTAAATATTGATTAATAATGTATTTTTATATAACGAGGTGTTTAAATGTTTAAAACAATGAAAATTGCAGCTTCATCAGCAGGTGCTCTTGCAGTTGGTTTAGTTGCAAGTGGCATTTCAGCTAATGCAGATTCAACATATACAGTCAAAACTGGAGATACTTTGAGTGAAATTGCTCAAAAAAATAATGTTACAGTTTCTGATTTAGCAACTAAGAACAATATTTCTGACGCTAATAAGATTCTTCCTGGCGTGACATTAACAATCGAAGGAGAGGGCCAACAAGCACAAACTTCAAATTCTAGTGGTTCTTATACAGTTAAAGCAGGAGATACTTTAGGTAAAATTGCAAGTGAAAATGGTACGACTGTATCTGAATTAAGGAGTGCTAATAACTTGTCATCAGACTTGATTTTAGTGGGCCAAGTGTTACAATTACACGGTAACGGTTCAACTAATACTGGTGCTCAACAAACACAAGCAACAACTACAGCTACCGTTGATAACCAAGTGTCAACCACTCAAACTCAAAATTATACTCAACCTAGTTACAACTACCAACAACAAACTACAAATGGTTACTCATCAAATTACAGTAACAACTATTCTAACAACGCATCAACGCAATCTGCGACTCAAAGTGCGACAGTTAATAACTACGGTGGTTCAACTTCAGAACAAGCGGCTAAGGAATGGATTGCTCAACGTGAAAGTGGTGGCTCATACAATGCGCGTAATGGCCGTTATATTGGTCGCTACCAACTCACAGATAGTTACTTAGGTGGAGACTATTCAGCAGCTAATCAAGAACGTGTGGCAAATAATTATGTTACATCACGTTATGGATCATGGGCAGGAGCAAAGGATTTCTGGCAATCACACGGTTGGTACTAAAATTAAATGCAGCAGAGCTAAGAGATGCCTGATGGTGTCTCTTTTTTTTGATTATTTTTTAAAAAACATTTGGATTAAGTATGGCGTAAATATATTTTTTAAAAACGAAAAAATAGTGTATAATTTTTTGTGAAAGGAGAGATTATAACTGTCGTTTAAAATACAACCAATTCTCATGTACTAGCAAAAAATAAAATACGGAGCAAGGCTAGGGGCTTTAACAAAAATTTATGGTAAAGATTTTTGTTTGGATGTTATTAAAAAAGTTAATTTTGGAATTGTTAGTTAATCTAGTAAACTGGTCTAACTAACTTTGGATAAATTAGCTGATGTTATGATAACAAGCATGTGTTTAGTGATTAAATAAGTGATAGTTACGTATGGTTATTTTAATTTGACAGGAAATCAATTTGGCAAAAGATTCAATTGACAAAAGTTCTAGTGTCGTAGAAGAAAAACCAAATACGAAAAAAAATAGTTGGCTTTCGTTTGGTAAACATTCTAAGTTTGAACGTCAAACATTAAGCTTTGCTATTTGTTTTGTAGCACTTATATTTTCTGCCTCTATGTGCTTGTATCACAATTATAGCGTTAAAAAGCAGGAAGCTTTGACGGTCACTTCAGCGGGTAAGAGAGTGGTATTTTCACGAACTAAGGCTCAATTAACACTCGATAAAATGCACTGGTCTAAGGATAGGAAAACAACATATATTCCATTTAGCTTTGATTCAATTAAGAATTTAAGTACTGATGCAAATGATTATAGAGTTTTTGTTAAGTCTGCTTATGGTCCACTAACATACAAACCAACAGGTAATTTAGTGTTATTTGGTTCTACTGGTCGTGGGGTTTTAATTATTCATTCAGCTAAAAAAATTCCTAATGAAGTTTTAAATGTGTATATTGAAAACCGATTTAGATTAAGATCAGCTGATTCTAACGAACAAGATTATGCGGATATTTCTGCGGTACAAGGGGATAAAGGGTTCGAAGAATACTTTAAGAAACATGACATGTTAACGTTCACTGTATCTCCGGGAGCAACTAATATTAAAAAGAATTCACGTGTTACTTCATCAGTTAAAACACCTGTAAAGTTATATACTCAACTATTTGATGTTGGTGATGTACGTGATGTTAAGAAGAGTATTGCCAAAGACAAAAAACAAATTAAACTTTATACTGAAACAGCTAATAAGTTAAAAGGTAACTTAGAGAATGCTGGATATGCAATAACAGTTCAACCTAAGTGGATGAAAGAAAACTGGAAACCTTATGACTATGTAAATCCAAAGACAGGGAAATA
This sequence comes from Ligilactobacillus equi DSM 15833 = JCM 10991, assembly GCF_001435735.1. Lineage (NCBI taxonomy): Bacteria > Bacillati > Bacillota > Bacilli > Lactobacillales > Lactobacillaceae > Ligilactobacillus > Ligilactobacillus equi. The sequence goes on along the minus strand of NZ_AZFH01000010.1, from coordinate 25,436 downwards.
CCTAAATGGTCAACAAGTCGGTAGTAAGATTTCTGGAACTGATCCAGATGATATTATTTACCCACCATCTTTAACTAATAAAGACGGCGTATCTACTTCAAATACAAATGCAGATGATGCACAAATTAGGAAAGGTTCTTCATCGACAACGGTATCAACTGGTGGTAAGCAGGCTAACGATTGGTATATGAGTTTACAAGGTGCATGGGATACTGTTAGAGAAGCTAAACGTGATTGGCTTGTAACACAAAATACTAACTTGTACAAATTGAAATACATTAAGTTGCAACAAGCTAAGCAAACTAGTGTAGGTAAGAGTAGTTTATTTAAGCCAACAGGTAAAATTAAAATTGATAAATAGTTTATGAGGTGTATAAAATATGGCAAAAGGAAAAGTAACACGTTCAAATAAATTGACGTTAAGTAAATTGGAAAGAATGGTTTCTACGTTAGAAAATTCATTAGAGAAAGATCCTGATTTTGGTAAGGTTATCTCTGTTAAGGAAACTGAATCGCATAAAGCTTTACAAAAGCTTGCTAATCGATTAACTAAGGTAGCTGCTAATTTAAGTGTAGTTGAAGAAGAGTATGCACGTGCTAAATACAAGGATGCAATTCCTACTGACATTAATTTAGATGATTTCTTAGAACTTATGTCTATGTACAAGGAAGAACATAATGTTGATTTATCAAATGAAGTAGCTCCTTCTTCTGAAAAAGTAATTGATGCTGAAGATATTAATGATGACTCTTCAGATGAAGAATTCAGTTTAGAATAAAAAATCAACAACTATTAGTTGTTGATAATGTTGATTAAGGTACGTTTTATCGTACCTTTTTTATTTTTAGGTACATATTATATAAGGTGCTCTTTGAAGAGATTAAAGTATTGTAGCTCATAGGTGAGGGGGTTATATAATTTTATTTAGTGTCAAGTTAATGTAGAAAATGTTTAAATGTTTTCGACAAACATTAGTTCTCTTAAGGTAAACTTAGATGAAGATTTTCGATTGTTTAGAATCAACAAATGGTACATCTTACTTTTTATATGTGAAGGTATTTGTTTTTACATGTGGGCCAAGGTTGAACTTGTAGTAAGTTTGATTTTTTAGAGATTATCATCTTAAAATGCGCTTTGAAAAATAAATGTGCACAATATTTTGTGCACACTTATTTTTTATTTTGTATTTTTTAGTGTCTTAGTTTGAGTGATTTCATAGAAGGTTAAGAAAAAAACAAAAAAACAAACAGTCTTACAATGATAAAAAAATCAACCTCAAGTCTATGAGATTGATTTAAAGCAAAAAGGTGCCCTATAAAATCCGAGTTTTTGTTGATATAAAGGCGTTTTGTTCTTTTGTAGGTGCCCTATTTCTTTATGCCCTTGCTCAAGTCTATGAGATTTTTTTGTTAAAATAGTTGTATCGCATGTGGCTCTAAGGGTTAAGTGCGTTTTTCAGTTCTTAATCTCAAGTCTATGAGACTCGCAGCCTTGAAAAACCTTGATATACCGGAAAAGTGTCAAGTCTATAGACTTGAGTCGTAATTTTTGATTTTTATCTCAAGTCTATGAGATTTATTGATTTTTTTGTGTACTTAGTGAGTAGAGTAGAGTGCAAGTGCATTACTTTTAAATGAGTCCTTATTTTTAACTAGGGACGTATTAAGATACTTAGTGTTGAATGAAAATGTCATTAAGTGATTTTGATTGTACTTATTAACAAGTTCGATGTCGTCTCCATTTAATACTAGAAGTGTCGATGTTAGCTTAGTAATAAGTTCGTTGTTGTAATGCTCATATACATTATTAGATAAACTGAATGATAAAACTAAACTATTGTTTCTGAACGCATTCGATGCTGATTGGTTACTGAAATCATTAGCAACTAAAATGTATGGAGTGTTGTTTGCTCGAAGTGCATTTGCAATTAAGTTTCCTGTATAATCATCTTTGATTACATATACCTTATTCAGGTGTGTTTGAATAAACAAAGCAATTTGGTCTTTGTAGACTTTTGTAATATCATCATCGTATGATAACTGTATTTTTGAATCAGAACTAATAAGATTTAAATTGCCATGCGCAAAGACTATAAGAGGTAATGGCTCTTCGCTGATAACGTTGGAATATTCTTTAAGCGATTCAGTTGGTATGATATTAATTCGATACCGTGTACAATACAAAATAATCCTATTCATTTCTAAGATATACTTATTGTACTGAATGTTATCTTTGAAATTGTTTTTTAGGTATTCTGAATTAAATCCTGAATTGCTAATTATTTTCACAAGTTCGTCGACATCTTCACGTTTAATTAGTTTATCTTTCAACAGCAGAGAGGCAAACAAAATTTCTTTAGTGTTGTTTTTACTCATAAAAAGCTCCTCCTAAATTTTATTTCAAAGAATGAAAAATAGCAGGTTAACCCTGCGCCAAATTTATAGTGGAAAGAAAAACCACCTACAATGTAAGTGGCAAAAAAATATAAAAATCAATTCAGTAACTCTTAACGGGCTACATGATAAAACTAATAGCGACCGCGAAGCTGGGAGCTATCAAAAAAATAAACCACTCTTTATCGAGTGGAAATGTAGAAACAATATAAAGATAAAAATGAGTAGAGTAACCTTTAACAGGCTACATAGTAAAACTAATAGCGACCGCGAAGCTGGGAGCTAATTAAATAGTAACCACCTATCAAAAAGATAAGCGGTTAACTTGAACAATGTTCTATATTAAAATGTAATGTAGTATGCCTCTACACAGAAAAAAAGATATGAGCTTTAGCTCAAAAAAACCACTTACATAAAATAATGTAAATGGCTCTTGGACTCCTCGTACCTATAAGTACATAGTATATTTGTTACATAGTAAAGTAGATAGCGACCGCCGAAGAAGGGAGCTAACAGAAAAACAAACCACTCAACTAGGAGTGGCGAGGGGGAATATGATTAAAAAAGTTCTACTAGAGAAGTGTTACTAGAGTAATCCTTAATGGACTACATAGTGAAACTAATAGCGACCGCCGAAGAAGGGAGCTATCGAAAAAATAAACCACCTACAAATAAGTGAGTGGATACTTTTTATAATTAAAGGTTGATTCGGGTTATCTATACTCTTTGATTATCTGACGATATGCACCAACTAAAATTGATGTTTTCTTAGAGTTTAGTTGTGCAGAATCGAACATGTAAGTCACAATATCATCATCGCCCATGTAATATGCTAGTTCGTCTGGACTAGCTGTATTCATCAGCCATGCACAGTCCTCAACCTCCTTTCTTAAATTTTCAATTTTTCTTTGCATTCTTTTCTTCATATCGTTAACCTCCAATTAATCTGAGTAAGAAACAATAATACAACAAAAAACAGATAGCGACCGAGGGAGCAAATGAATAGGATATGGCTTATAAGGGATGAGTTAAAAAAATAACCACCTACAAATAAGTAAGTAGTTATTATATGGTAAAGGGGGTTAGTTACGGACTAAGTACTTAACCCCTTTTACACTATGGTTTTCTCCGAAAACGGCTTTCCCCACAGTATAAACTGTGAGGTCAGCTCTTTCGGATTGAACGTGTTGTACCATTTGAGCACTAATAATAACACTAGCGCCTTCTGGTAACTCTGATAAAACTTTAATAGCTTCATCAGAAAGTTTTGGGTGACGTTCCATTACTGGGATGTTACCCAATGAAGCGACTTGTACTTCTTGAATATCCAGACGGATAAGTCCATCTGAAACAATGTTAGCAATGCTTTCGTCGTCACTACCCAGTACGTTAACGTCATGACCAGTTAAATTGTAAATTTTTCCCATAAGTAGTTCCTCCGTATGTATACCTAATATATTACTACATAGATATGCTAATAGCGACCGACTTTGGAGGGAGCTAATGAGTTGCATATGACTAAAGAGGGGACTAAAAATAACCACCCCAGATGGGATGGCTACTTCTTTAGAACGGAACGTCTGTTGAATTAACAGTAGTTTGCTCCATTGTTTGTGGTTGCACAGGTGCTTGACCTTGTGTGTAGGCTTGTTGCACAGGAGCTTGATTAAATTGTTGAGGTGCAGCTTGAGGTTGTGTGTAAGCTTGCTGTACAGGAGCTTGGTTAAATTGTTGAGGTGCAACTTGAGATTGTTGTACTCCTTGTGCGTTGTGCACAATTTGTACATTATTTGATAAGACTTCCAAACGAGAACGTTGTTGTCCTGTTTGTTGGTCTGTCCAAACATTTTGCTCTAATCGCGCTTCAAGCCAAATAGTCGTACCTTTCTTAGCGTATTGAGCTAAGAAGTTTGCACTTTGACCAAAGACGGTCACATAAATAAAGTTTGTTGGAGTTTTTCCATCCTTACGTTTCCGTCCGTCAGTAGCGATACCTACTCTTGTAAATACGGTACCGTTTTGGGATTGTTGTAACTGAATTTCCTTTGTAATACGACCTGCTAATGTTACTGTGTTTACGTTAAATGACATAATGATGTCTCCTTTCTGCCTCTATGGGCAATCCAAAATTAATGATATTTTTGTAGGTCACTACTTCTCCTACATAATCAAACTAATAGCGACCGCGAGGGAGCTAATGTTTCAAAATATAAGATTTATAATTAAACCTACTTACTACATAATCACGCTAATTGCGACCGACTCAGGAGGGAGCTTATAAAGAGCAAAAATGTTTCTGAGCAAGTTTATTTGTTGTTAACTAAAGTGTCGTTTCTCTAACAGATAAATTATCTTCCGTGGCTGATCGTTCAAGTTAGTAGGATATTTAAGAGCGAATGCGTTATAATAAAAAAGCCACCTAATAACTAGGTGACTGATGATGACAACTACTGAAGTTTATTAATCTTTAACAATACCAGCTAAGGTCAGGAGCACTTTAATTACTCCTGTCACAAAGCTGATAAATTCATATACTATAAAACTTCCTACTAAGAAGTTAGCGATATACCAAGTTAAATCGCTAACTGTAAAGAAGGGGAGTAACTTGAACGTTATACTCAAAATCGAGTACAACGCTAACATCCCGACTGTTCCGTAAAAAAGTTCGTGAATAGTCAGGACTCTTTTGATTTTATATCCCGTCCGCAACATGTACTCTGTTGCAGACAGGATTTTATTTATTAATGTCTTTGTTTTTGAATTCATTATAAATTTCTCCTTTATTGAAAATCTGCTACCCAAGTATCTGGAGACAGAAAGGACATCCAAATACCAATTGCTATGAGAGCCAAAACAATTGCTCCCAAAACAGTGTATGCAGGGCTCCACTCTTGCCCTGCAGAATTCATCAATTTCACCGTATACGCTCTGTACTTAGCACTAAGAATGGAACGGATTCCAGCGTATTGTGCCATTCCTGCAACAACTGTTACGGGAATAACAATACCTACTAAAAACAGAGCCTTAACAATGATAGTAATGATTAAAGTGAACATTTTTATGTCCTCCTCGTAATGATAAATTTATAGTGAAAAAACACTACAAAATCAAACTAATAGCGACTGACTCTGGAAGGAGCTAATGAGACGCTTGCAACTGATGAGACTACTAAAAAATAACCACCCATATCAGGGTGGCATTTTTTTTAATTAAAATGGTAAATCAAAAGTTTCTTCATCTTCACTATTTTCTTTTATAATGAGCCTATTTTCAATCAATCTCTTTCTAGGCTTATTGTTTGCATACTTACTAATATACCCAAAACGGGCATTAGCAATTTCATCTCGAAACTCCTTTCTTATTTTATTAGAAATTCTACTGTTTTTACGGCAGGTATTCTTATCGAAACCTACCATAAAGGTTCCGCCTTGTAATATATATCTGTCCTCCAACATTCTAGTTGGAGTAACAGCTAAATATTTTTTGCTTACTTTTCTTTTTAGTCTACTTTTCATTTTATTATCCTTTCTCGCCTCAAGGGCAAACTAAAAACAACTTACAACATAGTAAAACTAATAGCGACCGACTTTAGAGGGAGCTAATGGTACGCTTACAACTGATGAAAATACAAAAAATAGCCACCTCATAGCGGGGTGGTTATTAATGATGGAGTAAACTAAAAACCCCAGCTTACTCCGTTACTACGACCGTTATCATAGCCACTATCGTATCCGATTTGATATTCATCTTCGGCAAAATTATTGATAGCTTCTACCAACAATTCTTCTTCTTCTTCGGAAGAAAATTCCAACTTTCTCAGAATTTTTTCCAAATCTTTCTCATATTCATTATAATAAGAACCTTTAATCTTTTTCATTTCAAATCCCTCCGTATGTGTATACCTACTATTGCTACATAGACATGCTAATAGCGACCGACTCTGGAGGGAGCTAATGGGACGCTTACAACTGATGAAATTGCTAAAAAATAACCACCCCATAACGGGATGGCTATTTTTCTGGTGTAATTCCTTTTCTCTTACATATTTCTAAATATGAATCAACGGCTTCGTGAAAATCTTCAATAAGTTCTTCGTATGTCTCCCCTTCGTATGGTAAATAGCTTTTTTTCAATCCTTCTACTTTTCCAAATAACATACCATTTTCCATAGAAAGTTCGATTGAACCTTCGTATCCTTTATATTGAATTTTTTGTTTTATGATTACAACCCCTTTACTACTTTACTACTTTCAATATATCTCTTACCTGATATGGTAACAGTTCTTTTCTAGGATGTGGTTTGTGCAATTGAAGTTACTCAATATTATACTCATAATTCTTTTAGTTACAAGAGTAGTTGCAATTAAAATATAGAAAAAGAAATTTACGACAGAGTAAATCTGATAGCGACCGAGGAGGGCGCTAATGTATATAGGATAACTAATGAGAAACGACTAAAAAACCACCTACTAAAAAGTAAGTGGTCTGCTACTAAGGTAAAGCAACAACAACCAAGTTAGGGATGTCGCTAACAGTCGAAATCACCTCGCTCCAGTTTGCTCCCGCAAGTCCACAACCAATAAACTTGGGAATGTAGACTGTCTGTGTAGCAAACTTCTCGCAAGTTCTCCGAATAGATGCGGTAAGTTTGGCAACGTCTGTGTACACCTTGCCAGTCTTACGTGCATTTCCAAAGTAAAACTGAGAGAACGAGTTCACAACAGCAAGGTTGTCGCTCACTCTAATAAGCTGACACTTACCAAACAAGTATTCAGCATCAAAACGGGTAAAGTACTTGTGGTAAGCCGTCTTCACAACTGGAAACTTGGTGTAAATGGCTTTGGCAACTCCTGCTCCCATACGGTTCTGACAATTAACCTGCTGAAAGATAATCCCAGCTTGTACCTTAGTGATATCTCCAATGATTTCTTGCATATTTAATTCCTCCTGTATCTTAACCAATGATATCGTAACAAGCTCAGGAAAATTGTGACCGAATAGGGAGCGT
>NZ_AZFH01000010.1:0-17949 GCF_001435735.1 Ligilactobacillus equi DSM 15833 = JCM 10991 | reverse complement strand
TACTATGATGTTTGCAGTTGTCATTTCCTTGTCCTTGCAAGTATTCAACTGTTACACCAAAGAAGTTGGCCAACTTGTGCCAATTTTCTATTTTTGGGTTGCGTGTACCCTTTTCATATCGGGATAAAGTGGGGTTAGATATACCAACTTTTTCCGAGAGTTGTTTAAGTGTTAAACCTTTTTTCTTCCGCAATTCCTTTATTCTGTTTTCCATAAAATCACCTTACCTCCATGTTATATACTGCTACTTCGCAATTGGACAATTTACTTACATAACTTGTGGCCACAATAAGGACAATACCCATATTTTAAGGCATTGAAATATTGTAATTCCTCTTTACTATGATGTTTGCAGTTGTCATTTCTTTGTCCTTGCAAGTATTCAACTGTTACACCAAAGAAGTCGGCCAACTTGTGCCAATTTTCTATTTTAGGCTTTCTTGAACCTTTTTCATTTTCTTTTTTTTCATAGCCGCTAAGCGTTGAAATCGCCAAACCAACCGACCCGCTCAACTCTTTCAACGTTATACCACGCTCTTTTCTCAATTCTTTTATTCTATTTTCCATAAAAACACCTTACCTCCATTGTCCCGTCACTGTGCCTCATTTTTTTGAGGTAGGGAGTGCTAAATTAATAGGGAAATATTTTAACTTTAATTACATAACTTGTGGCCACAATAAGGACAATACCCATATTTTAAGGCATTGAAATATTGTAATTCCTCTTTACTATGATGTTTGCAGTTGTCATTTCCTTGTCCTTGCAAGTATTCAACTGTTACATCAAAGAAGTCGGCCAACTTGTGCCAATTTTCTATTTTTGGATTACGTTGCCCTCTTTCGTAAAAACTTAAGCCTTGGTTACTTATCCCAACTTTTTCCGAAAGTTGTTTAAGTGTTAAACCTTTTTCTTTTCGCAATTCTTTTATTCTATTTTCCATAAAAACACCTTACCTCCATGTTATATACTGCTACTTCACAATAAAACTAATAGTGACCGAATAGGTCGCTAACGGTTAGTGACTTGCTAGCAAGCATAATAATGTACAATATAGGAAACTTAAGCTTAATGGACAATTGTCCCGTCGCTGTGTCTCATTTTTTTGAGAATAGAATACTTTCTAATAATTGACTTTTATCTAATGAGGTGGGTGGTTAACTAATGGAATACGCTTATATCTCAAGGATCGCCTGCGAAAGGAATGGATGTTTTGGCGGCTTGCCCGCCTAAGCAGCCATGGATTGAGCACGCTCTAGGGATGCTTTTATTTTATAGATTTTTATAACATTCCTTCTTTATATTTTTTTAAATTAAATACAAAAAACATGACAATTACAATTTAAAATGTTTTAAAAAAGGTAAGGAGGCGAAGAAAAAATGGTAAAAGATAAAACTTAACCTGAAAAAATAAATGATTTTATTTTATATAAAGCAAAAGATGTAAATATAAATAGCATTTAATAACTACCTATATTGCAAGAACCACCAAAATAAAACATTTAATACAAGTAAGAAGTGTAAAAGAACATGGAACTGTAGTGATGAGCAGTATACAACTTAAAAGAGATACTAAAGACTTTAAAATTATAGATTCAAACGGCAACAAGGTAGAGGTAGGATATTCTAGGGATGATCTGGTGGTTAGCGTCAGCATATCATTGTAAGATTGTTTTATATGGTATAGATATTTTACGTGTAATTTATGTTGTTATAGCTTACAATTAAGCATTTTTGTAAGACTCTTACATTGAATTGTGCTGAATAGTAAGGGTTTTTGCCTAAAATAAAAACCACTAAAACTAGCAATTTATCACTAGAATTAGCGGTTATTTGTAAGACTGTTTTGTTTTTGCGAAATGGCAATATCGAGCCAAGTAAAATCCAATTTAACCAACCGTCATATTCTTAAATTTTCTTTTACCGTGCCGAAGATTATATATAGTGGCGGTCGGCACGCTTTTTACTTATATCGATTTTCATTTTTATTTTTCCTACTCTCCTAGCCATGAAATGAAATCGGCAAAGCCATTTTTCATTTCGAGGATTTCAGCCAAATCCTCACTACCGTTGAGGTTTTGAGAGGCTTCTTCGATATACCAGTCGAATTTTTCGATTTCTTCGCTTGATATATCTTCCTCCTCTAAAGCCTCATATAGGTCAATTTCATCAACTTCAACCCATTCTTCGTTCTCCCATTTTTCTAGGAGGGCTTGAGCGATTTCGTCTAAGCTCATACTATCAGCGTTTACGCTAACAACATGTTCTTCGTTGGCGAAATATTGAACGTTGTCGTCTTTTCCATAGACGCTCCACGTTGCGGTTGAAATAAAATTCTTAATTTCTTCGATTGTCATAATTATCGTCTCCTTTTTGTTGCCTTACAACTATGTTATATAACATTTACTATATAGCACAAGTGTTTATTGAAATTTTTTTCAAAACAAAAAAGCCTACCAAAATCGGTAGTCTTATGTGATATCTAAATAGCTAATGTTAATTCGATAACGTCACCATGCTGTTCTTCAACTAAATCGGGGTAATCAGCCATAAGCTTTTCACGTTCTGCTGCTGAAATTAGTGGAATAGTAGGGGATGGCTTAGCTTGTTTATTGCTAATATGCTTTTCGTCATAGTCTTTAACTGCTTCTCTAAGACTTGGAAATAGGTTATCAAAGTAATTCTCGATTTCTTTCTCTAGCCCCTTGTATTGAGCGTAAACAAGCTTTTCTACATAGTCTTGGTGAGGTTTAATTACAGATGTTTTCAATCCTAGACGATCCATATAAATTTCAAAGGCCCTAGCAAATACTTCAGTAGGAGTAATGTAGTAATCGAAGTGTTTAAGCACGTATGGAAGTTCTACTAACTGTTGGGCTGTAAGTTGTTCGCTAGTGGTTTGATTGCCTAACTGGTTAGATGATGCTAAGTTTTTCATTTTGTCGGTATACTTAATCAAAATATCTCTAAATTCAAGAGTGCTACTTTGCTGCTCTTCGGGGTTTAATTGATAGTCTAAGTAGTGGCCATATTCGTGTATAAACGATTGAATGCCAATACCTGAAAGAGTAGGGGTGTCTTTGTAGTCTTGATTGTCTCGAAAGTCAATGACAAGATTATTCAAAAGATTAACGTACATACCTAACGCTCTGTAATTACCTAGTTTCCTTAAACGGAGAGTAGGGATGTTTGATGTTGAAGGCAATACATATTCCATAAGAGAGGATACTTCTTTAGAAAAAGTAGGTAGCTTTTCTAAATCAACATCGTTATCAAACTCTAGCTTAGCAAAGTACTTGTTCAAACGATCGTTCTTTGCTGCGTTTTGGGTTTTAAGGTTTACTTGCTTCTTATCCTCCCAAGCTCTAGCGTGAGTTAATTTATCAAGGTCAGATTCGTATCGTTGTTGCAAAGCAGCACCGTAAACTAAAGTAGTGTATTGCTCGCAAAACCTAATAATGTCATTACGAACTTGAACTTTTTTGAGGTAAGCAAGTTTGTAGTTATAGTGAACACCGTTTTCTTCGACTTTAATCGCAATATTTTGAGGATCATCATAGTTTGCTTTAATTTCACCGTTCAAGTATTTCTTATATAATTCTTCTAATTCTAGGTCGTTCCTTGAAATTTCATAAAAACGGAAATAACTTTTTTGCTTCGAAAAGATTTTATTACTAATGTTGTCTAGTAAATCTTTAAATTCTTTGGTTTCAAGTTCTGTTCGTTCTTCTTGAAAATATACATTACTGATGTCTTTAATGATTTGGGTATATCCGTATTCTGCTCTACTAAAAGTAAAAATACTAATATCGGGCATTGACCTGTAATGATATGGAGCATCAAGCTTAACAATTTTTTCTTGATCGAGGAATTTAATGACTACAAGATTTGACTTTTTCTTATTATCGGTATAGTGGATTCTTGCAGGCATGAGTGTACCTATTTTATCAATATCTTTTTCATTATTATAAATGCGTTGAAGTTTATCAAAAACTTCATCTTCGGTTAAAGAGGGAGCAAATTCAATACGTTCATAGCCAAAAAGGCAATCAATGTCAATAAGCATAGTTTTAATAACATCATTAATATTGATGTTTTCTAAATCAGTTGTCTTATTGATATAATTAGCAATTTTTCTAAACCTTGCGTGTAAATCATCATTAACTTTAAATTTCAATGTTGGCTTTGTTTTTGTTTTACCGGGAGTATTGCTCTTTTTTTTAAATAGTGATGTAAACATAGTTAAATCATCCTTTCTTTCTTGTTCGATATAAAAACTACATAATCAAAAGGATAGGGGCTTTAGCCCGTAACTAGAATAATTACTAAGCAACTTTAGACTTCGTATAGGAAGATTAAAGTAAGCTTTTTGGAAAGAATCATCCCGTTAGAAAAAAATAAAAATAACCACCAATGATAGGTGGTTAAATAGAAAGTATTATGATATTAGTATTTAAAACGTATCGGATTACCAAAATCTTTGGCATCTTTATCATCAAAAAATTGTGCTTGAACATTACCATTAGGGTACCGAATAAAAATTTCAAACCAATCAAGTCCATTTTCGTCTAGATATTCAGTTTGTTCAGTATCTAAGCCAATTTGCATTTTTAGAAGGTCAGTTTTAGAAACTGAAAAGCCATTCTTTCGTTTGGCTAAGAATTTGATAATCTGATGATCCGTAAAGTTCTTTCCGACATATTCTAAGATTTCGTTCTTGTCGATATTATCGAGTATACTTTCCATATTTTTCACCTTGTTTCTTTTCAACGTTGAATTTGCTAAGCAAAAACTTCTTAAAGCTGCTATCGTTTTCACCATATTCAGCTTTATCTTCAAGATATTTTGCAACACAGAGAGGATTTGCTAATTCGTCCATCCATTCTTTAGGACTATTCTTTGTAACTTTTTCTAAGTCAACATATTCGAATAAGTATGGTAGCATTTCTAAGGCTTTAGTTGCAAAGAAGACTGAATCTAAGCTTTTTCCAAGATAATTATTAAAGCCTACACGGTTGCTATTTTGCTTTTTAAAAGTGTCAATTAAATCATCAACAAGACTTTCAAATTTGTCAACAAATTGTTTGTCTACAGGAAGAAAGCCGTCTTTTTCAAGTACTTTTAGTGATTTTTCAGCTACCTTATCTTTATTCTCGTATAAGAAAATATCGTCATTGGTGTATGTTGCTTGTACATATTCTTCTTCATCACCATCAACGCTAACCAGTTCAATTAAGCCACCAAAACAAACACATTCAATGTATGAACGGTATGATTCGCTAATTTCTCGGTTATCTGCAAAGGTAATAAACTCATCTTCACCTTGATAGTATCCTTTGATTTCGGCGAAGTTAATATGAAGAATGTTTAGAACTCTTTCGAAAGCTCCACTAAATCTGTCAGCCTCGCAACAGTCAATTATTAAGAAATTTCTAGAATCACTTAAAATTTTATCTTTAGGATTATTCGTTTCGCTAGCATCATTATAAGAGTACTTTGATAATAGTTCCATGATGTCGCTATCATCATGGTAATATTCGGCGGCATATAGTGGCTTAAAAGTGAATATTAGGTTTTTGATATCTTGTGCATTTTTATCTATATTTTCAAATAAGTTATGAATTTTATTTTCAAATATCTTTTGAAATCCATTTTTTCCTGTAGTCAATCCTGTAATTAATAAGCCGTCATCTTCTAACATTTCGTAGTACATGTTGTAACTTTCTTGATCGGTTACTGTCTCAAGTTTGTAAAAAGAACCGTTTTTAGTGAATAAATTGTCAATTGTTTTCATAATTAAATTCCTCATTTCCTTTTTTAATTCTACAAAGTAAAAAAAATAGGGGGCTTTAGCCCTAAAATAAAAAAAGCCACCATAATTGGTAGCTATTATAGCTAAATATTTTCGATGACTTTTTGCCATTTTTTGATTTGGTCTAATGTCTCGTTACTTTCAAAAATGGCGTCGATTTCGGTATAAAACTCATCTACTTGGTTACTATAAGGACTGTTGTATAGCGCAAGTAGGTCTTGCATTTTTGGAAGAAGTCGATTGATAACTTCTTCTGGGTTCATGCTTAAAATTTTATAGTTGTTATTGGTATTGTCATTGTAAAGATATTCGCTAACAAGGTCAGAAATGCTTTGCATGTGGTATACCGTTTCAATGTTAGTAGGGTGGGTGAATTCTTTTGGATTACATGAACTATAAAGAACACTAACCCTGTTATTGATTGCTAAATCTAAGCCGCTAAGAAATACTTGTTTCTTTTTCCAATTTTCCATTTTAATTTCTCCTTGTTAAATACAATAAATTTTTAATTCTGGAAATTCTGCAATATCTATTGTTCCATTGTCGGCAGCAGTTATAATATCCTCGATTGGATATTCTTTTTCAGGTTCATGTAGAACCATATACCAACGGGAGTCGTCTTCGTTTTTGTAAAAGTAGTTTAACGCTAAATCGGACTTCTCAAAGTCTAGATTAAGCATGTCAACAAGAATGTCCATGAAGATAATATCGAAAAGTTTCCCGTATTCTAGGTGAAATCTGAAGTTGTTTAGATATTCAGCATCTGTGTTGCCTTCTTTTTTCGTGAAAGAATCAAAATCAAGATAAATAATATCTTGCTCATCAAGTTGACGTAAAACGGTTTGAATAATATCTGCACGGTCCGCATAATTAGGTGTTTGTTGTTTTGTTTGTTTGAATAATACCATGTTTTTACCTTCTATTAACTATATTTTTATTTTTGGATGTTGATGCCTAATTCTACTGCTAGACTGATGTTACTTTTGGGATTGAAGACTACTAAGGTTTTGACCATTTCAAATTTACCTTTGTACTCGTAACCTCCTCCAAATACTTTAAAGACTAATTGGTTATCGTCCGTTAAAAGTACATCATATCCATTTTTAATATCTAGAGTGTCTAACAGAGAGTAGTAGTCTTCTAGGTCTAATTTTAATTCTTTGGTTTCGTGCTTGGAACGGTTATACGTATCAATGTAATCAACGGTTACATAGCATTCACAATTAGGCAATTTAGAAAGCAAGGCATCGCATTCTTCAATATGCTTGTTCCAGTCTTCTTCTGTATTAATGTCCATAATACTTTTACTATTTAATAAGTGCATTTTTTACTCATTCCTTTCGATCTATTCATAAATTACGCAATCTGTAAATTTGATTTTATCTAATAGTTCTTCCCATTCATCGTCCATTCTGTTTTCACGAATTTGGTAGGGGAGGTAAACCGTTAAATTCTTTTGTTTGGCCCACTTATCAATCTTGATAATGTTATCAGCTAAACAATCTAATTCTGCTTTTTGTCGTTTGTTTACGTAGTGCAATTCTTTGTTTAAACGAGAATATGAGTTAACAATTTTTAGATTGTTGTCAACTTCAATCAAGGATAGTTTCCCATATAATTCTTTGTCAGGGTCTTTTTCTCTAAGTGAAACCATCTTGTCCCAAAAAGCAGGGTAGAGGTTACTCAATTCCCAAGTGTTGCGGTTATCAATTTGGTTGTAGCAGTTAACTTCGTTGAAGATAACTCCTTCTTTAATGTCGTTTATTTCTATGTCTTTTAATTTTAATACCATAGTAATCGCTCCTTTTTATTTAACTACATAGTCAAAAAAATAAGGGCTTTAGCCCTAAAAAAATAAGCCACCAAATATGGCAGCTAAATATCAAGTTTAATGCAAATGTAGGGATAATTCTGTTTCTTATAAGTCTTCTTCAGTTATTCCAATATTTTTAAAAAATTCTTGTTTTGAATCAGTATCGAAGAATGTATCTAATGCTACTCGTAAGGACATCCAGGTTTCTGGTGGATTGTCGTAACCCGTCCCGTAGAATGTCTTAATGACGACATAATCTAATAATTCATCAATGTTATTTTCTAGTGGATTTTGACAGTGGAACTTCAAAATGCAATCCAAGATTTCTTTCTTGCTAGAGCAAATCCATGTATAGCTGTCATCATAATCAATAACATAGCATGGTTTGGCTGTATTCCAAGAAAAATCAAAGTTAGGTAAGTTGTGCTTTAGGAAAAGCATAATCTTATCTTTGGCTGTTTCGCTGTTACGAGATAATGCTTTAGTGAAAACTGGCTTATCGTTAATTCCAATATTGAGTAGTCCAGAAATGGTTAACGATTTCCCAGTAGGGTACGCATAGATGCAGTTAGCTTTATTGAGCCAACTTCTGGCACTATTGATTCGCTGTTCACCAGTCTTCCTGTCAGTTGCGATGATAGAGTGAGATAAGATATCTCTGATTAATTCTTTAGTTAATGGCATATTTTTCACCTATCTTTTTCAAAATATAATGCAATTCCTGCATCTTTGGAAACTCGTCTTAGTTCTTTCTTGTATTTATCGAGTTTTGCTCGAGTTTTCTTCAAAAATTGGTAATCATCGATAAGCTGATCTGGGAAATCTTTGAGCAGTTCATCAGTTTTGCAAATTAGGCTAACTGTGTTAAATATTCTTTCAAATCTTTTTTCAAAGTCAATCGAATTAGAGCCTAAATCGTTTTCTTGTAGTTGATTGAAACCAAGTTCTGCAAGAGAATACCGATACTCGTTTGAGCTAGCCGTATTCATGATTTCTTTGAAGAGGTCCCAACATTTATTGTAAAAGTCTGCTGACGTCTCATCGTAAGCATCTTGAGTGTCGATATACTCAAAGAAAATATCTTTGGTTAGTTTGTTTTTGGCTAATTTATCACTAATTTTGTTGATTTCGTCAATCGTGTACAATCTTTTCGTCCTCATTTCTTAAACGATTTCACAAAAATCATCAAACTTTTTAAGAATATTGGTAAGAATACTTTGGGTATCTTGCTCTTCAAAAGAATCTTGTTCAAGGTCTTGCTCAGTTTCTTCTTGTACCGCTATGCAAAGTTTATCTCCTTGCTGTGGCTTAAAAAGAAGCGAAGAACAACTTCCTTTTTGCTCTACATCTTCAACTGCTTCAAAATAATCGTCTTTCTGAAACGCTACCGCAAGATTAAAATAATTTTCCCCACCGACATTAATAGATCGTGTCAGTCCTTTGAATTTTCCTTTTTGGTACTTCCAATCAGTTGAGAGGAGAACGGCTAAGATTTCTTCAGCCGCACTTTGTACGTTTTTTCTTGCTATTGTTAAGTTTTCCATTATTTTCACCTCATTTATTTTAATTTTTTTCGACACTTTTAATTGCGAACATAATATAAGTACTTTCGCGTGGTACACGGAATACATTATCAATGCTAGAGTGCAAAGAGTTATAGTTTTCAATTTCGTTTTTTCGTTGAATAGCTTCTACTGGGTCGTCTGTTTGAAAGACAGGGGCTTTATCGTACTTTTCTTTAGTAAGTGATTTAAGCTCTTCTAACGGAATGTCTTTTAATTCGACTGGATCAGTTTCGTACTGAGCTCCCCAACCATTATTGAAACGGTGATAAATGAACAGCTTAATTCGGAACGTGACGTGTGTTTTCAGTTCGTCCATTAGTAATTTAGTACTATTAGAAATGCCGTTTTGGTATAAGTCATGTTCACCGAAACCATCACCAAAAGTGATGTCACCTAGGCTCACGAACTCTTTATCTAATTCCATACTTCCTGCGGTGATGAGCTTGCTATCTTTGCCTAACACATGTTCTTTAAGGTAGGCGAGGGCTTTTGCTTTTCCAATCCAGTCGGGGATGATAAAGTAGCGTGAGTCTGTAATTTGATAAATTTTCCATTCAGGTAAATTAGACTTAAGGTAATCCAAGATTTCAGCTTTAGCCGGATTATCGCTTGCTAATACTAGTTCAGCTGATGCTTGCTTTTCACCGTAAAAGTGAGCTTGATTTTCAAAATTACTATCGGCATCATCTGCCATTGATTGTACAAGTTTCAAAGCATAGTTCATCTTGTTGTATTGAGACTTATGTTTATCAATTAGCTTATCAATATGCTTGTCCCAGTCTTCATTAGGTCGAATACTTGGATAATGACCTTCTTGCAAAATCATAGCGCCATTTTCAACAATGGCATAATTAAATGACTGGTTCACGTGATGAATAATTTCTTCTCTGGTATGGTAAGTTACAGGGATTACCCATTCAAACCAGTCATAGTCTTCGTATCTAGCATTTGACTCAGGATTAACAAGTTTATCTTTTGGTTGACACGAAAGGTAAAGTAGCTTACTGGTAATATAACCAATAGGCTTTGCATCAGTATACTGTGTTTCTCGGTCAAACATGATTGGAACTTTCTTTCCTGTGAATTTATCCGCTGTGTGAAATAAAGTGTTGTCTAAACTGGTTGCTAAATAATACATAATTTTTTCCTCCGTATTTTTGCTTTTGGTATATAACTACGAAATCAAAAAAATAAGGGCTTTAGCCCCTAACGATAATTTCCTAGAAATAAATGGCAAAAAGTAACCACTCTCAATCTAAGAGTGGTTACCAATAATTGTTATTTTTTAAAGATTCTCTTTAAATTTAGCTTGGGCAAGACTTACTTGTTCTTTGATTCCTGGGATGTTCAGAAGTTCATCTCTAAAACCGATAAAAGCCTTTTCCAATTCTACAAAATCTAAATCTAATGACAATTTCTTTTCCTTACGGTTTTGCCATGATTCTAGTAGAATGTACCATTTTTCAGTATCGTTATCTCTGCGGAAACCTTTAAATTCGATAGGGTAGGTCTCGTTTGCCCATGTATCGAAGAGTAAGTCACTAACGATATGATATCTGTGTGCAAGGATCCGAAATACTTCAGATTCTTTAGTGGAGATTTCTTTTCCGTCACGATATCTAACGATGTTGTCATCAACATAAACTACGTTAGGATCCTTAAGTAATTCCTCATCATTTAGGTACAGTTCATCAGCAATACCTTTAGTTTCAATAATGTGTTCACGTTTGTGTTGAAATTCATCACTATTATAATCAATCTTAACAGTGTATAGCTTTCCATTTTTGATGTTAATTTTAGTGTAAAGTTCGCCCTCGTAGATTGCTGTATAAGTAAATATTTTATCGCTAAATTTTTGAGAAATTAGATAAGCGACAGTGTTATCTTCTATCCACTTTTTAAACCACATAACATGATTATTGTCATCTCGATAGACGGGCCAACAGATAGGCTTTTCGTCATAATCAGGGTCAAACTTTTTGAAGTCTAACACCATTTCTTCTTCCTGAATCCCATAACCACGATTAACGGTGTCTTTATGGATGAGTCCTATCGCTACAAGTTCGTCATAGTTTGCGTCGATAGTGTGTAATGTGTAATTAGCCATGATAGCTTACTTCCTTTCTTGTAAAAAAACAAAATACTTAATAACTTTTACATAAGCAAAAACATAATGGCGAGAGCCACTTAAACTATGATTCCAATCAAATAAAAGAAAAAACCACTCAAATAAGAGTGGCTATTTTTTCTAAAACGGAACAAGTGATGGGTTGTTGAGGTTGCTATTTTCAGGTGTGCGATTTCGCTTTTCTCGTTCTTTTTTCCAGTGGCGTTCTTCCCAGAATGTCTTTCTGCGGGTAAAAACAGTTCTTGTGTCTAAATCGAAACTTCTTTCGTTCTCTTCTTTAAACTTAACAATCATGTTGCGTAATTCGTGGACTGCTAATGATGTTTTTTCAGGAATACCTAAGGGAATTTCTGGGTGATTATTGAAGGGGTCGCTCATTTCTGATGCAGCCCAGTACATTTTTCTAACTTTTACCTTAATTCTTTTATTCATGCTTTTTTCCTCCATGTTTAGGTTTTGATTTCTAATAATAATGTCAATGGTTACTTTTGAATGTCGGGCTATTTTAGTCGAATTGGATACTCAAACTCATATTTGCCATCATCAACATGTAAATAGTGCTCGTCAACGCCGTAACGTTCAGAGTATACCGTAACTAAGACTGTGTTTTCTTTTACATTTTTATCTTTGAAGTACTTGGAAACTTCTTTTTTGATTAAAGCTTGTGCCTTATCATATCGAGAAGGTGTTCCATTAAGTGCATCAAAACCAGTATCATCGTATGGCTCAACTTCTACATGTTGATAACCATCAGTACTCAGGCCGGTTATGAAAATGCTTTTTAACAGAGAGTTTTTCGCTTTCATTCCTTTGAGTTCGTATAGCGTTGGGTTCATAATTAATTTCCTCCTTATTTATCGCACGTATGAGTTGCGTATATTTGTGATTGAAGAGAAGTACTCTAGGATACGATTTCCGGTAAGTTCGAATTTATTGCCGTCATCGTCAAATCCATAGAAAACCTTTGATAGTGGTACATATAAGGTTGCATATTGCCAGTTAGGGTAGAGCAATTTCTTAGGAACCCAGATGTACTTCTTCTTATTAGTTGGTAATTCAACTAAATAGGCTTTGTCGGTACTGTTGTTATAGTGAATCTGTTCAATTAGTATTCGTGTCTTCATTTTTCCGACCTCTTCTTTCTTCTTGATTTTTAAACTACATAATCAAGAGGATAGGGGCTTTAGCCCAAAAAAACCACTATAACTAGCGGTTTTATTCCTAATTAGTCAATTAGAAATTAGAATGGGATGTCATCATCTTTGAACACGCTACCAGAGATGTAATACTTCTCGATAAGCTTGTCGATTGCCCGAATACGATATTTTTCAGTTGGGCCCATAGTAGTATAGCAATTCCTGACAACAGAATTTAAATAACCTGGTTCTAGTTTTTTCAAGTCTTTAATGCGCAAAATGTTGTCATGAGATAACTTTGATGTTTTTTGCTTAAAGAAAGTTGTTAATTGTAATAATTCTGCGCGGTTAAGTTGTGTCAAAATCTTGTTTTTGAGTCTCTTTTTCATTTTGAATCTCTTCTTTCTTGTAATTAATTGTATGTTTCCTACAGAGTCAAACAGATATGGGCGATAGCCCTGAGTAAATGTGCAAGCACACACGTTAGAACAAGTCAACTACCCCTCTCTAAAGAGAGGGGCTTGTAAGGTTGAACCTTACGGTTCTCTTTAAAAGAAAAACCACCATTATAGGTGGCTTTGCTAAATCTTACAAGAAATTCAAGTTCATTGGGTCAAAGGTATCATCGTTAGCGGTACTACCTTGACTTTGTTGAGGTGTTGTTTCTTGAGGTTGTGGTGTTTGTGAGGTTGTTTGAGATGCATTGTTTTGTTGTACATTGTTGCTGTTTGCAAATTGTGCTGTTTGAGAAGCTGTATTATTTTGTGTTGGTACTTGTTGTGATGCAGAAGGAAAACCGTTGGTATTATTAAAGGTTTGGCCCGCATTTTGTGGGAAGTTATTAGCATTA
Source organism: Ligilactobacillus equi DSM 15833 = JCM 10991 (assembly GCF_001435735.1). Taxonomy (NCBI): domain Bacteria; kingdom Bacillati; phylum Bacillota; class Bacilli; order Lactobacillales; family Lactobacillaceae; genus Ligilactobacillus; species Ligilactobacillus equi. Next base: position 4,647 of record NZ_AZFH01000010.1, on the reverse strand, counting down.
GGTGCTACTGGAGTAGTTTGATTCATGCTATTAAATCCTTGATTTTGAGGTGCAAATTGTCCTTGGCCATTAGGCATAGCTCCTGGCATAGCAGGAGAAGATGCTGGAGCACCATGTGTTACACTAACGTTTTCAGCTTGCACATTAATGTATTCACGACGCTTATCGCCTTCACCTGAAATGGTAGCACGTAAAGTACCAGTTACGATGACTTCTGTACCTTTCATAATGTGAGTAGAGAGGTAGTTGATTGATGGGGCATTCCATGTTTCAATGTTAAAGAAGTCAGAGTCATATTCTCCGTTACGATTCTTGAAGTTTCGTTGGACCGCAATACGGAAACTCATTACTTGACGATTTTCCACATTTCGAATTTCTGGGTTACGTACTAAGCGACCTTGTAAAACTGTAATATTTGTTGACATAATTTTGTCCTTCTTTCTTTTTGCTTTTTTTGTTATAAAACTACATAATCAGATGAATAATAGGCTTTAGCCTATTTGTTCTAATAATTTGGGGTTATTCTAATTTAATTATCCCTAAGTATTGAAGTATGGTGCAACTATCTATTTATGATTTTAGACAACTTCTAGGTACTCATAGCAATCTTTCTTAATCTCGCTAAGAATTTCTGGATCGTTCAATTTCCAAATAGCTAGGAAATTGTTTTCTAGTTTTCTAGATAATTCAGATACATTTAAAGTCTTGCTTTGAGAGTAGCCTAAAACATCTTTTAAGAGTCGTTGACCTATCATAGAGTAAATGTTAATGGCAGGTTCAAAGTGCATGATATAAGCCTCATAATCGCTTAAATGGTGTTCTTTTTCTAACAGGTCACTAACATTAGGGAATGAAAAGCTAGGTGTAACTGAAAACGACAGTTTACTTGTCTTGTGTGTAATAGTGTCATGTTCAAAGCAATCGATAGTAAATACTTCGTTATGCTTAACCATTGAGTTAATAAGGCCTTCGTATGCGCTAAAGTTGTCCTTGCCAAAGAATTCATTACCATTTGCGATAAATTGCGTTATAGATTCTTTAGCTTCAAAACTGAAACTGACTTTATTTCTTATTTTGCTTGTAATGTTGATAATATTAGGGATATTCTTGTTTTCGTTGACCCATTTAAAAATTTCGACGGAATGTGTCTGTTCAAATTCGAATGGGAATGTGATGATGCCTGTAATTTTCTTCAAAATAAATTCCTCCAATTATTACTAATCAATCTTGATTTTTCTTTCTTGAAATTGCTTAATTTTTACTACATAGGCAAAAAAATATGGGCTTTAGCCCTAAACAAAAAGCAACCACCAAATCAGGTGATTGCTAGAAAAATATGCTTTAGTCTGGACTTCCAAGAGCAGTTGCTAATTTTTGATGCTGAGATAATTCTTCAGAAGTACGTATAGCATTAGCTTTAATACTTTCGACAATATATTCAACGAACTTACCATATTCACCAGTTGCATGTGTTGGTAGTTTTAGTCCGTAATCTTCAAATGCTTCTGCTAAGGCACAAGCATAGTAATCAGACTTTGAACCACCGTCATTACAAGTGAATGTAGCAATAAGACGAATGTATAGACTAGTAAGTTTACGTTTATCGTCAGATGCGTTTTCTAAGATTGTAACTCCAGGAATGCTGAATAATTTAGTCAGTAATGTCTTGCTTTCATCAGCATTAAAGCTATCTAAATCAACATCGTTGTTAATGTTATTGATTGCTTTTTCTATGATTAATTCTTTTAGTTGTGTTTGTTCCATGTTTTTTTCTCCTGTTCGTAGTTTAAATGTTGTCTCGGTCAATAGAACCGGTATCAAGGTCGATATCAAGTGTTCCAATATCGTAGTAGGGAATTTCTTGGCTTTCTAACGCTTGAATTAAGTTGGTATCTGACATTGAAAGGGCTCGAACGATATCGAGCGTTTCTTCGTCACTAATATGTGCTTTTTCATTAATGGCGTCAACATCATATGCGTTATTATGCCAAAATTGTTTTAGTGGCTCTAGTTCTTCTTTCCAATCATTTTTCAAATAATTGCGAAGAAATTCGGCAAGTTCTTTTTTACTTGTCACCATTTCTGCAATGCTATATTCGCTTCTAGTACGCCAAATATCCGTGTAATAAAGAACGTAAACTGTGATTTTGCTTTGATTGCGTAAATTCATAATTTTTCCTTCTTTCTTGTTTGCATTGTGCTTTAATACTACATAGGCAAAAAAATAGGGGCTTTAGCCCACAAAAAAAGCAACCACCAAATTAGGTGATTGCTAAGATAGAAAATATAATTGTCTGCATAGTGCAGTTATTGTGTTTTTTAAATTTTTGGTTATATGTTATTTGCTAATTTTCTTTAAGAAAAGTTCATTTAATAGGTCAGTGTCTTCACATCGCCAGAATGAGATGCCTCCTTTGGTTTCTTCGTTTTCAATAATTTCGTCAATTAATAAGTCGATAGCCTCTTTTAAAGAATATTGCTTTTTGAGGTCAGGGCGAAGATTATCGTACCATGTTTCGCCATAGTCATTGATAAATTCTTTTGTTTCATATTCATCAATCTCGTGAAAATCAGGAGAAAAGCTATGTTCTGAAGATTCAAAGACATAACCGTCTTCGAAGTCTTTTTCAATAAGCTCACGATCGTTATAATCGTAATTTTCTGCAGAAGCTTGTTCTGGATTAATGCTATAAGAATCATCTTCTTTAATATAGCAAGGTGTTAGAATATCTTTGAAATGTCCAAAAAGGCTTATTCCTGGTTCGTATTCATCGTAGTCAACAGTAATTTCCTTATGGTTCTTGGAAAATAGCTTAATAAGCTTGTGGTAATTTTCATCACCAGCCTCTGCTTTAATAGCAAAGTTATATGAATTTAATAAGGTCCAACGACCGTTTCCGATGATGTTGAGTTGGACTTTATCTTCATTGTCTTCAGCATCGATAAATGGCTTTTTTGGATCCATTGCGTTAATAAAGATGCCGTAGTCGCATGACTGATAGAAGTTATCTTCTGAAAAGTAGTTGTCTAAGAAATCTTTATTATCGAGGTAAAATTGTTTGTCGATTAGAATTCTACCTTTAATATCTGAGATGTTTGCCATTTTATTTCCTTCTTTCTTGTTTGCATTGTGTTTTTAATACTACACAAGCAAAAAAATATGGGCTTTAGCCCTAAAAAAACTAACGTCACAAGATTTGCTAAGTATTTGCGTTTTTCTTTAGCATCACGTATGATGTGGATATCAGGTAAGAAAGCAGGTGGCATGTTTGACTCAAAAAAAGAAATCGAAAGATGAAATTATTACTTTGCCAGTAATTATCGAAAAAACAAGCGATGAGAAGTATCCATATTTCGTTGAAATTCCAGATATTGATGGTTATACGCAAGGTTCTTCTGAAGCTGAAGCCCTGCTTATGGCAAAAGATTATATTGGCGAGTAATATAGCTAGTCATGAAATCAAAAGCAATCCCAGATTGCCAATGATTGAAGAAAAGAAAACACAGAAAAAAGCGATGCTTGTTCAAGTGATTGTTTCGTAATTCAGAAGAAAGCATCCCGATATTAACCAAGATAATTCCTGTTAGAAAGAAGTGACGATTTAGATGACGACATGGAAACAGTTCAAAAAAGAGATAACAATTCTGTCACCAGAAGAAACGAAACTTATTGATGTTTTAGCACTTTTGGTTGTTAGGCGATTAGAATTAGGCATAACACAAGAAGAATTAGCTGAACGTATTGGAATGACTCAATCACGAATTGCAAGGATTGAAGCAGTTGACTCAATTCCTAGTCAGACAATATTGGAACAATATGCTAATGGTATTGGTTTTGACACGCAAACATTTTTTTCTAGTGTGGAAAAGACATGTGATTAAGCTGTGTAAATATTTTGCAGCAAAAAAAGCCACCATTAGTTGGTGGTTTTTTCTTTTGTATGCGTTACTTACTCATATTATAAGACAATTTTAGCTTCTTTGTGTGTTTCAACTTTAACTTCTTCAAGGATTTCACCGTCTTTATTAAAGGCTTTACCGTCTTTTAAGGTGATACCATTTTCTTTCTTGAATGCGGTCCAGTCAAAAGTGTACGTGGCTTTTACAAAACTAGGGTACTTTGCCATCATTTCATCGTTATCAATAATTTTCTTATTAGTAACAGAGTACTTAACCGTCCCATGTGGAGTGGAAACATTTTTCTTTCCGGTTTGTTCGTAAGTGGCTTCTGAATAGTATTTAGCCAAAGTTTCCCAACGACGTTTCTTGTCGTTAACTTTTAATAGTAAATTATCAGCTCTCTTTTTATATGTGCTGATAATAGTTTCAAACTCTTTGTTAATTTGTTCTTCTTCTGCTTGCAGTTCTCTTAGACGAGTGAAGACTAAATCTAATTCAGCACTATTAGTAGGGAACCATTCAGGATTGTTCATCTCTGGAAATACTGATAATACTTTAAAACTGTCATTTACATCAACGTCTCCAACTGTTTCAACAGGAACTTCCGTAGCTGCTGTGGGTGTGATTGTTTCTTGTAACTTTTCTTCGACATTAGTTGTTGGCATAATATTCATCCTTTCGATATAAAAAACGTCAACTACCCCTCTCTAAAGAGAGGGGCTTGTAAGGTTGAACCTTACGGTTCTC
>NZ_AZFH01000080.1:0-15846 GCF_001435735.1 Ligilactobacillus equi DSM 15833 = JCM 10991 | reverse complement strand
CAGTATACAGAGAGATTGCCCGATAATTAATACGGGGGTGTTATAGGGTGCTTACGATTTGTGTATAATATAAGTGTTGTTAAATTAATGACAAAGGGGAGAGGAAAAATGAAAAAGGCAATTGCTTTTGCGACTGACGCCAAGTATATTATGGCTTTGGAAACGGTTGTTAAGTCAATTTTGTTAAATAATGATGACACAACAATATATGTTATTAATACAGATATTCCAGTAGAATGGTTCTTTCAATATAAAAAAATCCTTGCTAATACAAGCTGTCAAGTAGTCAATGTACAGATTAATGATGAGCAATTAAAATGGGACGAATCATTTAGTTATATAACTAAAATTTCCTATGCGCGTATCATGCTAGGAAGATTACTACCACAGGAAAAGCGAGTACTTTATCTCGATGGTGACGTCGTGGTGAATGGTAACTTGGATGAACTTTTGGTTCTATAATATTCTGTACTGATGAAAATTTTGAAGTATATTTCAAGATTATCATCAGTACTTTTTTTATTGTAAAATTGTATAAAAAAAGAGAAGTCGACTGAACCCCGGTTTCTCTAAGAAAGGATCGACTTCTCTATGTCTAATAATATCAAATATATAACAGGAATTAAAGATAATCATATTATTTTGGATAAATCAAAAGATAAATTCTCCGAATTCGCTGATTTTACAGTTTTGAACTGTGTTCAAAATTTTAATTCTCCTAAACGCTGTCCTAATTGTGGATTCAATATGGTTAAAAATGGTAAAACTCCTCAGGTTTTAATTCTTTGTCCTAAAATGGCTGCTAAACCTTTATATATGGGTATCCGTAAACAAAAATTTATCTGTAAAAATTGTCATTCAACTCGTGTATTCCCTATTTTAGGGGTTGAAGAACACTGTTCTATTTCAAATTATGTTAAACAACAAATCGTTGTTAACTTCAAGCGGCCCACATCTATGAAAGACACTGCTTTTGAATACTCTGTTTCCAGTAACACTGTTCAAAGATGTCTGGAATCTACTGAAGATACTTTAAATAGAGTTAAGAAATCCTTACCTAACGCTATCGCTTTAGATGATTTTAATTCTGGCACAAATATTACAGATAAAATGAGTATGTTATTAATTAACGCAGATACTCACGAAACAATTGACGTTATTCAATCACGTCGTGATGCTGCTCTACGTTCATATTTTCTTCGCCATTATAGTAGACGTGAACGTCAAAAAGTTCGCTTTGTTATTGTTGATCTTTATCAACCTTATCGTAATTTAATTCATGATTTGTTTCCCAATGCCAAAATTATCGCAGATAAATATCATGTTGTACTTCAAGTTAGTCGCGTGCTTCAAAGCACTAGAATCGCTGTTATTCGTAAGTTCGGTTTGAGATCACATGAAGGACGTGCCTTGAAACGCTACTGGAAACTATTGATGAAAGATTCAACTGAACTGGACTTCATGCATTTCAATAGACGACCAAACTTTAAACATTCTCTGTTGTGCGATGAAGATGTGGTTAATCGTTTATTAGAAATGGATTAAGAACTTAAAGAGGTTTATAACTACTATCAAGAAGTCCTTTACGCTCTACGTTCTAAAGATGCTGAACGCTTTAGCGATATTATTAATCAAAAATTAAGTACCATTCCTTCTAGAATGCGTAATGCTCATCGAACATTGAGAAAACATAAGGAAGAAATCCTTTTGACATTAACTCATAACTATACAAACGGACCAATTGAAGGAAAAATGAATAAAATTAAAGTATTAAAACGCGTAGCGTTTGGGTTCAGAAGTTTTAAAAACTTTCGCTTACGCATTTTATTATCGAGTCAAGCTACTACACTAAACATCAAAGATAAAAAGCGCAAAAAAATAACGGCTAAGCAGCTTGTTCTACAAGCAACCTAACCATTACTTTTTGGACTATATTTAATTAGATTTCTTCATCAGTATTAATTGACAAAGAACCTTCATTACTACTAATGTTAAACTTATTACATTCTTTCTCTTTATTTTTTCCATAAAAACTCAATCAATACACGATCTACTTGAGAATTTTCATGAAGCTGACTGTGTTGGGCTTTTTTCCCGGTAAATTTTACTTCTCGATATGATTTCGCCTTTTCGCTGACAAGGGAACGTAAAGATTGGGATGAAGTATTTGATACCCGACCATCACTTTGATTATTAATATCGCCGTATAGATTCAAAAATTGAATTTTATCCAAGTTTTTAACTTGGCGGATTCGTTCCAAACTCTGATATGTAGCTGATTTTTTTGTTGGCGTACCGTCTTTGTTCAACTGAACATTTGCCGGTTCATTCATCCCTTTTATTCCATTAAAATGCCCCGCAATGTCAACAACTTTAACCACTTGCGGCAATCTTAAATTATCAGCTTCATTAATAATATAATACATTATCGACATATTCCCCATCGAATGTCCAACAAGGTTGACTTCAGAAATTCCATACCGTTTTTTCAAACCTAACATAACATTTTTAGAATATCGTGTTAATTTCGCTTCATTACCATCCCGATTATTGCGGTAATTCACAAGAATAATCGGATTTATATCATCTTTTTTAACAATTCCATGAAATGTAACCTTCCCATTTTCAGAAACATCCGCCTCAACGATTGTCTTTGTCACTCCAGCACGTTTAGCTGCTTGTGCCATGTGCCTTTCAGCGTTACTGGAACTCCCATATCCATGGAAAAAAACAGTTGCTCTTTTTGCGTGATGATAAGTTGTCGTATTAATCTTATTTTGTACGCTGTTATATGCCAAAATTATGCCGCCAATAAAAAGCATCCCCAACAATATACTTAGTTTTTTGATTGCCATTTATTCACCTACTTTATTAATATCTAATCTTAACTAGTAAAGGCACCATTTGAGCACGATGCACGATGAATCAAATAAGTAGATGATGCTATCGTCATTTTGAGGCTAAAATTTTATTCCTTCATTTTGTAGACCTTTTATTTTGCCGCAAACTAATTTTCAACTCGTAAGTTTAATTCTGCAATCATCTCATCCACGCTTGTTGCTTGATAAGCATATTCAACCCCTTCAAGAGCTAAATCTTGATAAGTTAGTACGGGTAGTTCGCGTTGATTGAAGAATTTTTGATCCGCAACTTTATTTGATTCTTCCCCTAACATTAACACAGCTTTAACCTTATCATAATTAAAGTTTTCCTTTATGAACACTTTTTTCACAAAGATATTCGGATGTGCATTCAACCTCAACACTTTGAATGTTACTTCTGTCGGTGCCACGATTAAAAAACTTACTTGTGGACATTGTTTAGCAATCTGCTCAATTCCTCGAATATTTTCTGTTAGCGTAAATACAAGCACTTGTTTTTGCGCTTGATTTTCTTGATACATTGCCAATGCATCCCGGACACTCATTTCATGATACATCCACCATTCTTGACGTCCATTAGTATCTCCCATCCATGTCCAAGGTTTGTTTTGTCCAGTAAAATGAATAATCTTTCTTTTATTTTGCAAAAATTTTTCTTTAGTTTGTTGAGAGACTTTATAAGCCTCTACGCCATAAGCCATATTGTATTCTGGTGCGAGCTCATAAATTGAATCATAATCAAAATAGGCATTAAAGACATGTTGATCATCTGCTTGTTCATCAAGTCTGATTTTCTTATCTGTATGTTCAATATATGCAATTCGGCGTTCAGTTTCTTTTTTTAACCCGTCTACATAATTATTTTGCCGCCATACATCACAATCAAAAAGAAGCACCCCTGAGTTATACCGATTAGTCATCGTTTTATATCCAAACCAATCTAATGCCATCCCAAGGGATTTTCCATTCAAATCAATTCTAAATAGTTCATCCAAATTAGCATTCACGACAACATCACAATCAAGATACAACACTCGATTAATGTCTTGTGGCAACAAATCTGGTAAAAGCATACGCGCATACGAAATTTTAGTAATATATTTAAATGAGGCATCCCATTTTAGTTCTGCTTCACTAATCTTCCAATCAATTACACGATTAGTTGTTCCGAAAAGAAAGTTATGATATTTCATAAAATACTCTGCAGGAATGTCAGTATTCACGACATAAATATTTAATTGGGCATTATGTGCGATTAACGATTTAATGGCGACATCAAGTTGATCCACATATCTATTATCGACACAAAAGACTATATTTTTCTCCATCGTAGTATTTTCTCCTTTATTTTTCCGATATATAACTCATAGTTAATTCTTTAACTTTATTAATCAAGTCTTTTACATCTTGAGCTTGATAAGCATATTCAACATTTTCAAGTGCTAAATCTCGATATGTTAGTATAGGAACGGACATTGAATTGAATAATCGTCCATCTTCTTCTAAATTAAATTCTTCTCCCAACATAAGTATTGCCTTAATTGAAGTAAAATCAAAATAATCCGCTCTAAATTGTTCTCTCACAAAGATATTTGGTTGCATATTTAATTTCCAAATTTCCCTACTTATAGCTGTTGGTGCAACCACAATGAAATCAATCTTGGGATTAGCAGCGGTTAGCTCTTTAAGCCCACGAATATTTGCTGATCGAGTATACACTAGCATTTTCCGTTGTTCAAATAATTTTTGATGCATCTTCACTGCATCTTGAACACTCATAAAATGAAAATCCCACCAATTTTGACGTCCGCGCATATTTCCCCATTCAGCCCAAGGTTTAAGCGGACCAGTAAAATGAATAATTTTTCCTGCTTTAATTTCTTTAAATTTATCTCTAGCATATTGCGCCATGCCAAGAATCATCGTTCCAAATTGCGTGTTCATTTCGTAAGGTAATTCATACACATTATCATAATCAAAATATACATTGACAACATGTTGATCATCCGCCCCAAGTTCAGGCGGGAGTGCTTTTGTAGCTTCTTCTTGAAGTTTAACTCTTTTTTCAATCTCTTCTTTTAAGCCTGAAACATAATTATTTTGCCGCCAAACATCACAGTCAAATAACATCACTCCTGAATTATAGCGATTAGTTGCAGTTGCAAAGTTTAACCAATCAATTACTAAACCAACAGCCTTATCCATCAAGTCTATTTCAAATAACTGATCAATATTATCAGTCACCACAATATCACAATCTAAATATACTACCCGTTTTAAATGAGGTAATATTTCAGGGATGAGTAAGCGTGCATAAGAAATTTTAGTGATATATTCAAACGATGCATCCCATTTAAGTTCTTCTTCTTCGATTTTCCAATCAATTACACGGTTGCTCATGTCATTCAAAACATGTTGATATTTCATAAAATATTCGTATGGAATATCAGCATTCACCACATAGATATTTAAATCTTCGTTATAAGCGATAAGCGATTTTATTGCAACGTCCAATTGCGATAGATATCGATTATCAACACAAAAGACAACATTTTTCTCCATAATTTTTCTCCGTATTCCGCATAAAATTAATCACTCTAATTATAACAAAATACTATTCGGGGGAGTTAATGTTTTTTACAATATGATTTTCACTGACTTCAAGAAAAGAAACGACAGTCAACTTTCCCTCTCTAAAATAGGCGAAGTTACGCTTCTTTTTCCTTAAATATCAAAGAAAAGAGCACAAAAAAAGTAACCATCTAGCAGCTTTTTACAAACTACTTAACCGTTACTTTTTTAGAATATATTTTTATCAGTATTAATTGACAAAGATCCAATATATTAATGATTTATCAGTTGCTATTAAATCATTAATTGCATAAAATGATAATTTGCATATTTATGTAGTAAATACTGATATCTCGTCAGAGTTTTTTTTAAAATTCAATGAACAACTAACGAATACAAATAACAGGGTCTTTGACTGGAAAATTGATGAAAATGAGCTTAAATGGGATGCGTCTTTTGAGTATATCAGTAAGATTTCATATGCCCGATTGTTGCTACCAGATTTACTACCACACCTTAAAAGAGTATTATACTTGGATTGTGATATTGTAGTTACTGATAATCTTGATAGATTGTTTGAAATTAGTTTAGAAGGCAATCCGATTGGGATGGCAATTGACTGGTTTTATTTCAATACAAAGGATAATCGCTATAACTCGGGTGTGATGTTAATTGATTGTGAATTATGGCGAGAAAAAGGCTATGTTGAAGGAATAAAAAAGGAAGTAGATAAGCGTCTAAAAAATAATTTAAAGGCCGATGATCAAAGCGTGGTTAATGGATTTTTTAATTATACACACATTTTTGAGTTATCAACTGACTATAATGCTGCGTATGGATCGGATATCTTAGCGTTTTCAGAGGAAATTAAAGAAAAATTTACAGCTCATAATAGTGCTAAAATTATTCATTTTACGGGGCCTTATAAACCATCTGCTAGTAAGTCGTTCATGCGTGGACGTCAAAAATGGTGGGATTTTTATTTTATGAGTGTCAATGAAGCACTCCAGCTATATGTCAGCCAGCAGATTAAAAAACAAGTCTTGGTTTATACCAGAACTGAAAATATGAGGGGAATCGTTGAATTAGCACAAGCATTCCCCAAAATTAATTTTTTGATTATGGCACCAACCGAAGTTAGTCTAAAGGTTTTAAAATTAAATCAACATCCGAATGTTTTTGTAAAAGCAAATGTCATAGCAAAGTATTACGACTATAGTAATATTAAGGCAATTTTGATGCTTGGTGAAGAGGGGAGTACGTATGAAGAAAGTCAATACTTTAATGAGATCGGGCTTCCTATTTTGACTTACAGAGATTTAGCTTATAAGGATATAATTTATGAATATCAAGCCGATGGGATTGCTGATTTAATTGCTGCAATCAAAGAAAAATATAGCTAGCGTAAAAAGTTCGAGTCTAAATTTTATGACGCATAACACTTAAATTCTTGTAATAAAAGTGGTATACTTGATAAAAAGTGAGAAGATTCGAGGGATAAAAGTGAAAAAGAAAAGTTTTATCGCAACTGGGATTGCAGTGGTTGCTTTAGGAATTGCTGGGGGAGCATGGTATTCTCACCAACAAACATACTTTAACCAAAATACCTACATTAACGGGGTCAATGTTAGTGGTAAGTCAGCTAGTCAAGCCTTAGCTAAGTTAGAAAAAGCTAAGGTTGCCAATGAACTTTATGTTGGTAACAAGCGTATCTATAAGGGTAATGACATTCATACCGGTATTTTAGCAACTGATAAAGCTAAAGTAGCTAAAGTTTTGCAGGAACAAGTTTCTCTCTTACCTAATACGAGTAAAAAGGAATACTTCATTCAAGTTAAACAGGCTGATGAAGCTCGAAGTCAAAAGTTAGCGACGAAGTTGGAAAACTATTTAGATAAAGAAAATGAAAGTCGTCAAGCGCCAGTGGATGCTTATGCTGTTTATCGTGATGATAAAGTAAGTCTTGTCAAAGAAAAGGCAGGCAATACCTATGATGTCAAGAAGATGATGCAAGACTTTCAAAAGCAAGCAGACGCGGGTGTGATTAAGGTAGCTAGAAAGGAAGCTAAACCTTTAACTACTGATAGTAAGACGGTCCAAAAGCAAAAGACTAATCTTGAAAGTCTAGTAATGCGGAAGGTAACTTACAAAGTCCAAGACAAAGATTACGAATTGAATGCTAAAGACCTCATTACATCAGCTTCTTACAAGGGCGGGCAATTAACTTTTGATACCGGTAAGTTAGCTAACCAAATTAAGGATATCAATGCTAAGCAAGCAACCTTAGGTAAGAGTTTTAACTTCAAGACGACTGGTGGTTCAGAAATTACCGTTCAAGATGGAAGTTATGGTTGGAAAATTTCTGAAGCTAAGGCTAAAAAGACTTTATTAGCTGCTTTGCAAGCTAATAAAGCCTCTGTGAATGCCAAGGCAGATATTTACGGAACTGGTTTCTACGATACTGGTACTGGTTATGACGTGACTGCAGCTAATGGGATTGGTGATACTTATGCGGAAGTATCAATCTCTCAACAAATGGCTTGGTTCTACAAGAACGGGACCTTAATTACTTCCTTACCAGTTGTAACAGGGAATGTTTCTGATGGTAGTTCAACTCCAATTGGGGTGCACTACATTGGTTACAAACAATCACCAACTGTCTTACGTGGGGTTCACTCAGATGGTTCATCCTACGCTTCACCAGTGCGGTACTGGGCGCCATTTACGGTGGATGGTTGTGGTTTCCACGATGCAAGTTGGCGTCACAATTGGTCAGGTAGTGCCTATTTAAACGATGGTTCTAATGGCTGTGTCAACATTCGTCCTAGCAGTATGGCCACAGTTTTTGGGGCATTAGAACAAGGTGAACCAGTGATTGTGCATAACTAGATGAGAGGCTATGGCTTTCTAATAGCGGAGCCACAGTTTGGTAGTAAATAAATAACCCGAGGGTATTCAAAATCCTCGGGTTATTTGGGTTTACATTGAAAGAAATTTAGTCATCAATTTGTGGAGCGTGGCCAAGTTCGGCTTGTAGCATCCAAATTTTCTTTTCGATTGCGGTGTTGAAACCAATGAAAATGTCTTGGGTAGAAAGGTCATTTTCATCACCGGAAATCTCTGTGCCTTCTTGGTAAAGTTGGGCCAAATAACGATAGCCAGCAAGTAAGTGCTCGAAACGTTCATTCATAGTTTTATCGTAGCTACCTTTTTCATCCTTAATTTTAGTGTGGGCAGCCATCTCACTTAAAGTCGAGTATGGTGAACCTCCTAAGGTAATTAAGCGTTCGGAGATGACATCTAACTGATCATCAATTTCAGTCATGAAATCATCCATCAGTGGGTGTAGTTTCAAAAAGTTTTGCCCTCGCATGTACCAGTGAGCTTGGTGGATAACCATGGACATTTGGCTGAGGTCAGCAACGAGTTGGTTTAAAATCTCTTTTGTCTTTGGGTATTTCATTGTAAAATTCCTCCTCGTAATTTGATTATATATTAAGCCTAGCACAGTCTAATTAAAAAATCGCGAAGAAATGATTACGTTTTCATAAATGTCGTCAGTAGTCGTGCTGAAAAGCTACTTACTGGGAAACTCAGCTTGCGTTATAGTTAGATAAAGGTTAAGATTTTATTAATAAAGGAGGAAGAGAATTTGGGAGAAATTCGTTATGCTTTCCGGCAGGCTTTGCCAGTTATGACCGGCTTTATATTTTTGGGATTTGGCTACGGCTTGTATATGAATAGTTTGGGCTTTAGCTTTATTTATCCAACCCTAATGGCCCTCACAATCTACGCAGGCTCGGTAGAATTTATTGCGGCTGATTTTTTGACCAAGGCTTTCAATCCTTTGGTTGCATTTGTGGTAGCCCTAATTGTAAATTCCCGCCACTTTTTTTATGGTCTATCGATGTTAGAAAAGTATCAGAATGCTGGGAGCGCTAAGTTCTTTTTGATTTACGGGATGTCTGACGAAACCTTTATGGTTAATTATAGTCTGCGCCCTCCGAAGCAATTAAATCTTACACGTTGCTACTTATATGTGACCATATTTGATTACTTTGCCTGGGCCTTGGGTTCAATGTTAGGTGGACTTTTCGGAAACATTATCAATATTGAAGTTGAGGGGCTTTCCTTCATCATGACAGCTTTATTCTTAGTGCTATTTTTGGAGCAATTCCTAAATGAAGAAAGTCATTTGAGTTCGTTTAGTGGTTTTATTTGCGGGGTTTTAGCCCTAATTTTTATTGGTGGACAAAATTTTATCCTAGTAGCAATCTTAGGGGTAGTGGCTATTTTCTTAATTCAAAACTACCTGTGTGGTAAGAAAGTGGGTGCTTAGATGACTGTGATGCAAGAATTTATTACCGTTACAGCTGCAGTTTTAGCGACGGTTTTAACACGTTTTTTACCCTTTTGGATTTTCAATAAGCAAGAAAAGACGCCACGTTTAATTACTGATTTAGAGCATTTTTTACCCGCTGCAATTATGGCAATTTTGGTGGTATATTGTTATAAAGATGCGGATTTTACGGGGCCGAGTCATGGTTTACCAGAATTAATTGCAGGAGTGTTAGTAATCATCGTTCACCTCTGGCAACGCAGTATGTTTTTAAGTTTGATTGTTGGTACTGGTGCATATATTTTGTTAATTAATTATCTGTTTTAGAAAATTGAGGAGGGGTTGCCATGGAAGCTTTGGCAGTTTTGAAAATTGAATGTGCGAGCGAACTAGAGGAGGCTTTGACCTACTACCTTCAGGAAAGTTATGCCTTAGCTGGTTTGGAAAGTCGGCGTCGGAGTGATTTTGAAGTAGCTAGTCAGCGTCATGATTCTACGTTTGTTGATTTGACAAAGATTAAAAATTTACCCGAAGACCTGGAATTAACGGCTTATTTGCCGGTTGATGTTGACCAAGCGCAAGTTTGTGCTCAATTGCAGGCTAAAATTCGGGAGTTAGCGGGTTATGGACTGGCGACCGGGAAAGTGAGGGTCTACTTTGAAGCGCAGGCTTTGACTAATTGGGAGACTACTTGGCAGGAAAATTACCCGGTAATTAACTTTTCGCGTCATTTAGCGTTTGTACCAGTTTGGCAAACTTATCAACCCGCCTATCCGGATCAAGCAGTGATTAAACTTAACTCTGGTTTAGGTTTTGGCACGGGGGAACATCTCACAACACAACTGGCACTTTTGGCAATGGAGCGCTATTTAACGCGCCCTGTGAAGCTCGCAGACGTTGGAACTGGTAGTGGTATTTTAGCGATTGCGGCGGCCAAAATGGGACAAACAGATATTTTAGCAACGGATATTTCGAGTCAAGCCATTGAAGCAGCCCGGGAAAATGCCACACTTAATCAGTTGACCACTATCCGTTTTCAACAAGGTAATCTCCTTGAAGGAGTTTCTGAAAAATTTGATCTGATTTGCGCCAATATTTTGGCAGAGATTTTGCAAGAATTTAGTGAAAATTTGGCTAGTTACCTCACAGAAAATGGCGTGGCAATTCTTTCAGGGATTGAAACTAGGGCCTACCCAGCCTTGGATGAAAAATTACAAAAGTTAGGTTTTAAAGTGAAATTACATCTGAACGAAGAACGGTGGCATTGTTTAGTCGTGGGCAGGTAAAGAAGTTTTAGAATTAGGTTTGACAAAAGTTAATTTAACCTCTAAACTTGAAAATGGGGTGAAAACAGTGCCGAAAAAGAGCGTCAAAATAACGACACGTATGCAAAAAGATTTCACTAAAATTGGCCGAAAAAAGTCAACTTTACAAGGGGTAAGCGAGGTTGCCAGTAAATATCAGATAACTGAAAAACAAGCTCGTAAGGCTATGGATGAATGGATTTCGGTGCAAGTAACAGCGCGTTATAAGGATTGTAGTCCTCAAAGTATGGAGGACGAGCGAAAACTGGCCCGAGCGAAACGTAACTATGCTGCAACCTTACGAAAAACGATGCGAATAAAGAAAAAATTTTCAAATCGTCGTCGGACTTGGTAGATGGAGTACCATAATTTAGTAAAAATAATAGTTACTTTATATCAAATAATAATCTAATTAATATAACAAGGACTTATTACAAGGAATTCCGAAGGAGACAAACGTTGATTTATCAACGTTTGATATATATATATATAGGTAAATTTTTATACATTTTTATTTCTGTGAAAGCGCTAGACCTTAAGTTTTTATTGTGATAATATTTGTATATACTATATGTGGTTTGTGGAGGCTTTTTTATGAAAAGACAATTAAATATGCAAGAGAAAAATGAATGGATTATTAGCCACCTCGACCAGGCTTTAGAAGAAGGGTGGATTAAACATTACCATCAACCTATCGTTAATACTTTAACGAATACTTTAGTGGGGACTGAAGTTTTAGCGCGATGGGAGGACCCGGAAATGGGGATGTTATATCCGGGAGACTTTATTCCAGTTTTAGAAAACAATCACTTAATTTACAAATTAGATATTTATACAGTTAGAAAAATGTGTGCTACTTATGCTGAGGTTGATTGGCAAAAAGATGTTGTTTTACCATTTTCATTCAATTTATCACGCCAAGATTTTATCTACTGTGATATTTATGAAGAAATCGAGGCGGCAGTTCGTAAGTATGATGTTCCTCGTGATTTTGTGCACATTGAAATTACAGAAAGTATGTTTACCGATCCGGCAACTCAAGAAAAAATCCGTGAAACTGTTTCACTCTTACGTAAGACAGGCTATACCGTGTGGATGGATGATTTTGGTTCGGGCTATTCTTCCCTTAATTTTTTGAAAGATTTTTTTGTTGATGAACTCAAATTAGACCGAGATTTTCTGACCAATTTCTCACAACGAAGTCAAGATATTATAACTTCAGTAGTTGATATGGCCAAAAAATTAGGGATTCATGTTTTAGCCGAAGGGGTGGAAACCAAAGAACAATTTGATTTTTTGCGTAAAATTGGCTGTGAACAGGTGCAAGGTTATTATTTTGGTGCACCCATGCCTTGGGAAGAGTGCCTTGAAAATTGTCGGCGCCAAGGTTTGGTTATGTCTTCACGGATGCAAAATACCTACTTGAGTCAAATTGGGAAGGTAAACTTTGTAACAGATTCAGCCATTAGTTTAGTAGAAATGGACTTTCAAAAGCGCCAAGGTTATATTTTATATATTAATGACTACTATCGCGAAACTTTACAAGAAATTGGTGCCGATCAGATTCCACGGGTATTTTCATTTGATGACTTGAATTTTTCACCATTTTATTCATCATTGTTAAACAGTTTTTTACGCGCACAATATTCTGAAAAAGAAGAAGCTTTTACGGCAGTCCACGGGAAAAATCCAGTGCGCTTTATCGTCGAAAAAATTGGGCATAAGGAAGGTAAAGCTGCCTTTAAGCTAACTTTAATCTCAGTGATTAGTGCTCGTGATTCAGAAGAGCAAGTTTTGTTAAATAAAATTAATCAACATCTTTATCCACTTTATGGTAGTATGCGACTGTTTAATACGGTGACCAATCAATATAAAGAGATTGGGACAAGTAGTAGTGATAAGTCTTATAGCAAGATTAGGACATCGGTTGATGGTCAAAGAAGTTTGGCAATTAAGCTTTGGGCGGAAGAAAATGTATTCGTTGATGACCGACAACGATTTATTAACTTTATTGATTTTAATACTTTAGATGAGCGGATAAAAGGTCGCGCCTTTTTAACTGATATTTTTCGAGTTAAACAAAAGAATGGCGATTATCAAATGACGAAGTACAATATTATTACGATGAGTGATTTTAGCGAACATACTTACCTCTTTTATCGTGACGATATTGCGCCAGAATCACGGCTTCATTTTAAGGAAACTGAGGTTGAGTTGTCCAATATTGTCCATGATATTTGGAGTAGTGCCCTGATAGAAAGCGACTTACGGATTTTTTGGAAAGATACCGAACGTCGTTTTCTCGGCGCCAGTCAGAGTTTCCTTGATTTCTATGGTTTGAAATCGGTCGCTGAGATTATCGGTAAGACTGATGAAGAATTACAGATGAATATTCTTAATGAACCATTTAGGATGGAAGAAGATAAAGTTTTGCGTGAGGGAAAGACTTCGACGGATGTCATTGGTACGACAACTGTCAAGGGCCAACTTTATGACATTCGGGCCAGTAAATTTCCAATTTATCATGAAGGGAAAATTATTGGCTTAGTAGGGTATTTTATTGATACCAGCAGTGGAAAAAATAATGCTAAATTTGTAAATGAAAAAATGAAAATCATGAATGTCAATGGTTTGTTAGAAACGATTTTAAACTTTGAAACTAACCGAGTGGAAACAGGGCAAGATTACGCCTTGGCCAATATCAGTATCACTAATTACCAACGGCATTTAGCAACTTATAACAAACAGATTGATACTAACTTACTGCGGACAATTGCACAAAGGATTTCCGAGAAACTTTCCTTAGGGCAAGTTTTAGGGCACACCACTGGAGCAAATTTTGTTTTGATTTACCCATGTAAAGATATGGCTCAAGCAAATGAGGTTCTCAAAAAAATAGCTCAGGTTATTCAAGATATTCATGAAATTGATGGCACCCCATGTACCTTATTCACGGAAAGTAATGTGACTTTGAGTACAGATACTACTGGAGTGGCAGCTATGGTCAGCCACCTAAAAATTTAGAATCTTTTCAAAAGCTGTGGATTCCTAGCGAGGATGTCCGCAGCTTTTTTATTACAATACCTAAGTAAACGTTTTATTGATTTTTAGTAAGGAAAAAGTTACAATGAAACTATAATACAATAAAGGAGTGTGTTTTAAATGAACCTTACAGATACCTATTTATTGAATAACGGGGTCAAAATTCCTGTAGTAGGTTTTGGAACTTGGCAAACACCTGACGGTGATGTGGCTAAACATGCCGTAAAAACGGTCTTAAATGTGGGTTACCGCCATATTGATACTGCTGCAGCTTATGGTAATGAAGAAAGTGTGGGGCAAGCCATTAAGGAAAGTGGCGTTGACCGCCATGATATTTTCTTAACGAGTAAACTTTGGAATGCCGATCATGGATATGCAGAAACCAAAGCGGCTTTAGATTTGAGCTTGCAAAAGTTAGGCACGGATTACTTGGACCTTTACTTGATTCACTGGCCAAATCCACAAGCTTTCCGGAATGAATGGCAAGAGCGTAACGCAGATAGCTGGCGGGCGATGGAAGAAGCACTTAAAGAAGGTAAAGTGCGGGCAATTGGGATTTCCAACTTCCGTCGGCAACACATAGATGCTTTACTAAAAACGGCAACTGTAGTTCCAGCCGTTAACCAAAACTATCTTAACCCTAGTGACTTGCAAGAAGATGTCTTAGCCGCTAATGCTGAACATGGAATTTTGAATGAGGCTTACAGTCCACTAGGAACGGGACGTTTATTGCAAAATGAAACGGTCAAGCAAATTGCCGCTGCTCATGGGGTGAGTGTACCGCAAGTGCTTTTGCGTTGGTCATTGCAACACGGCTTCCTACCATTGCCTAAATCAACGCATGATGAATACATTAAGGCTAATGCTGAAATTTTCAATTTTGCCTTGAGTAACCAAGAATTACAACTTTTAGATGGTTTACGTGGCGTTGCCGGCTTAGCAACTAATCCAGACCAAGCTGAATTTTAAAAACCAAATTAAAACACTGTGAATTTTAGTAGGATTCACAGTGTTTTTGGTGTCTTAGTGATGAATTAGATATCTAACTTTCAACTTTGTCCAAATAATTGCTAGCAGGATTAGAAAGAAAAAACTAGCTATTGAACTTAGGTCCAAATAAGAAACCGCTAAAGCTTCATTAATAATCCTAAAATATTTTTTATAAATTATATCGTACGCTATCAATTAAGCTTTTTCAAGTTCAAAATAAAAACCCTCAAGTTTAGGCACTATGTCCTGTCAAGTATACAGTTTAAATATATAAAATAGACTATGCGGTCTGATTGCGGAATTTTTCCGCAGTCAGACCGTTTTTTGATGCATAAGCTCTCTTTGTATTGAAATATTTTACACCTTCGTCAATCAGTCTCTTTAATTCTTCAAATGATTGTGGCTGTGGGTGTCGTTCCAGCCAAAGTAGTTTAAAATCATTCCACCATCTCTCCATAGGAGAATTTTCCCATGGATGTCCAGGATGAGACATGCTATGGACGTAGTTCATCTTTTCTAAATAGTGATTAAAGGCAAGTGAACAGTATGCAGCACCTCGATCTGTATGAACCATAGGTCTTACTTCTGGCTCTTTAGAGAACGCTTTCTTAAATGTATCAATTACTGCCGATGTAGTTTCCGTTTTTGAAAGGTTATAGCTGATCACGTAACGTCCGTATAAATCTAATACCGCATGTAATCGTACTTTTTGTGGTTT
>NZ_AZFH01000079.1:0-661 GCF_001435735.1 Ligilactobacillus equi DSM 15833 = JCM 10991 | reverse complement strand
CCTGGAAACTATTTAGACAGGTACACAAAGTGGGTACACCTAACTTTCACAAAAAAAGTTATCGTGAAAACTATCAAACAAGTACTCACTACACTAAAAAGCACAATATGGACATGTTTAGTGCAAGCGTACGCTTTTTAGATAATAAACATCTTAACTTACCTAAATTAGGTAGAATAAGGGTTAGTGGCTCTTACAGACGTATTTTAGATAGTAAGACTGATATTCGTATTGGTACAGTTACAATTAGTAAAGATGTGGCAGATAGATATTTTGTATCTATGCAGTTAGCTTCCGATACGCCTTTTGTACAAACAAAGGCAAAAACTAATTCTAAAGTTGGCGTTGACCTTAATACTGAAAATTTCTTAACTGACAGTAACGGTAATCAAGTGGCTAATCCTAGATACTATCGAACTATTAAAGGTAAGTTAGCTAAGCAACAACGTAAGTTGTCAAGACGTCAAAGACGGGCAATAGCGGAAGGTAGAAGTTTACGAGAAGCTAAGAATTATCAGAAACAAAGACAAGTCGTAGCAAGACTACACGATAAAATCCGTAACCAGCGTAATAACTTCCTAAATTTAGTATCTACTGCACTTATCAATAACCACGATTTGGTAGTAGCCGAAAATTTACGAAGCTCTAATATGCTTAAAAA
>NZ_AZFH01000078.1:0-223 GCF_001435735.1 Ligilactobacillus equi DSM 15833 = JCM 10991 | reverse complement strand
TCAAAGCTATTAATGATGCCGTGTCTGACTACCAAAATGCAAAAGCTCAATACGACAAAGACTTTGAAACTTATAAACAAAACCTTGTCAAATACGTACAAGATAAATTGGGTGGTGCATGGTCAGCATCACAAATTGAGAATCTTATAAAAAATGCACAAGGCAATTTAACTTACTTGTCATCAGGTAACAAATTTCTTAGTGCAGATTTGTCTGGGTTAGA
>NZ_AZFH01000077.1:0-898 GCF_001435735.1 Ligilactobacillus equi DSM 15833 = JCM 10991 | reverse complement strand
GTCGTATTGAGCTTTTGCATTTTGGTAGTCAGACACGGCATCATTAATAGCTTTGACTTGGCTCTGATAGTCGTGGCTTTACCTCTGTGACAGTAAAAAATGCAAAAATAAGGAAATTATAAGAAATTATAACTTAACGTCGTCAGAAAGTTATAAAAAAGAACAAGTGTAATTGCTAATTGCACTTGTTCTAAATCAAATGACGATATGCTTATTTCCAATAAATAGCGAAATAGTTTCCAAAAATCACTTATATGTTTAAATTAGTTTTGCTTTAGAACTTCGCAATTGTTGAAAATCTAATTCTATCTCATGCTTATAATCATTTTGATCTTCCTTTAAATTAAGCAAATCAAAAATCTTTTTTTCAATTTTATCTAAATCAGCTACTTTATAATCTAATAACCGATATTTTTCGTTGCCGTTATTATTTCCCGCAAAATCAATATTAGATAAATAAACAATAGCATCATAATTACCAATTTGCTTACAGACTCTTACAATCGCAAGAAAAAGTTGACCGATGGTTTCAAAATATTGAGATTCAAAATATTGAGATTCATTTTCTTCAAAAGTCATATTTTTTCCTCCATTTATTATATTGTTATTTTTGCTTATTTTATTAATAATATTTATTATGTTTTCCATAAATATTCCCCTTAATATATAACTTTTATATTATGGTAAACATTATAGCAAATAACGTTTAAAAAGTCAAAAAAACGCCTAATAACAATAAATAAATGCGAAGTCAACATTTTTTGATTCTAATAGTAACATATAATTAATAACTTATACACGAAAAGTTGTCACTGAGGTAAGCCACGACTACCAGAGCCAAATCAAAGCTATTAATGATGCCGTGTCTGACTACCAAAATGCAAAAGCTCAATACGAC
>NZ_AZFH01000076.1:0-1660 GCF_001435735.1 Ligilactobacillus equi DSM 15833 = JCM 10991 | reverse complement strand
CCTGCTATATAAAATGTAGAATAATATAGAATGAAAAGTATCTTATTCTATATTATTAGAAAGAACATATAGTTTTTCCTTTCTTAATTTTATTTACTACCGTCAACATTAGTATTCCCATATCCTAATTAAAAGGGTAATGACATTGACTAACTCTGATAGCCCTAGAGGGTATAGCCCACCCTAAAAATATTTTTTATGCTAAAGCCAGTAAATTCATAACCGCGTTTACATCTCTATCCATAATCGCACCACAGTTATAACATACATATTCATTATGTTTGGTGTTATGCTTGCGATTTCCTTGTAAAGTGATTTTATCTTCTTTTGTTTTTACAAAACCACATTCACTACACCTTTGAGTACTTGGATAGTATTTATCAGCTAAAATTAGTTCTTTACCATACCATTCGCATTTATACGTTAAAACCTGTCTGAAATAGCCAAATATTGAGCGTTGCAAACCTTTAGAGGCAACATGGCTCATTTGCATACCTTTAACATCCAAGTCTTCAATTACAATGGTATCAAAGTTATTAACTAAGTTTGTGGTAAACTTTTGAATTAAATCATGTTGAATATTAGTTACTTTAGCATATTCACGTTGCAACTTGGTTCTCGTTTTAACGTAATTATTGCTACCTTGAACTTTTTTACTCAACATTCTTTGATAATGTTTAATTTTTTGATACCTACGACTTAATTGCTTCGGTAGGGTATTAATTATTCCATCAGTATAATTAAAGTGACCCACATTTACGTCAACTGCCGTTTTAGATTTAGTCTTCTTTTTATGCTTAATTGTAATTTCAAAAGGTAAACTAGCATAATAATGCCCACGTTCTCGGTAAATCGAGACCACTTTTAAATCGCCTTCTAACGATTTAGCACCTTTAATCTTAATATCAGACCAAACGTGTTTAGTTTCTCGTGGTTTGTCTAATCTTAATTTACCATTTACAATTTTAGCTCTATCAGTTTTAAAGACTTGTCTTGGAGCTTTCTTTGATTTGAATTTTGGTTTACCCCAATCAACTTGAGCTTTATCAAAAAAGTTTTTCCAACTCTTAGCTAAATCAGAAACCACTAGCTGTAAGGTTCTTGCTGATAACTGATATTGCCAATCTTCTTTATTAGCCACCAGTTCATTTCGGACTGTATATTCGTTTGGTTTTAATTTCTTATCATCTAAAATCAAAGCTTGTTCATACAAATCTTGCCATAGTGCTAAGCCTTTATTCCAACAATACCTACGATAATCACACAGTTCATCTAAAACTTGTTGCATTTGAGCGTTAGGATATAATCTAACCTTTTGTGTCTTAACTACCATTATTATCTTCACCACCTTTCAAAGATTTATCATTTTTCAACTTGCTTTTATACTTTCGCAAACCATATAAACGACAAGAAAATACATGTACAATACTTACCATATCATCAATCATTTCTTGTGTAGGGCTTGTGTCGACATTATTTAGTACAATAATGTTTGTATTGTGCATTTTACATAAACGCTCAAACCCATTCATAACCAAAACGAATAAATCTATCTTTATAAGTAATGTAAATTGTCTCAATTTTATTGTTCATTACTTCTTCTAATAATTCATTCCATTTTCTTCGATTATAATTAAGCCCGCTACCAATATCAGTAATC
>NZ_AZFH01000009.1:0-18415 GCF_001435735.1 Ligilactobacillus equi DSM 15833 = JCM 10991 | reverse complement strand
AATTTCAGTCCCATCATATATGGAAGTTCAACTTGTGGCATATACTTTCACCTCTTCTTGAGTTTTCAAAGCTTTGATAAATTTGATTTTGACAGCGTTATTCATAATTAAATTCCTCCGAGTTCTATTGTTGACAATAACCTTCTAACAACGTTTTAGCTCTTTGAATAGCTACACTATCGTTTTCTATTGTTCTATAAGAATTAAACCAGTCGTTAGCATTGATAAGATCTTCAATTGGACTAACGAGAACGTGGCTAGTGGTACTACTAATGGGATGATCGTTTTGATTGTCTGATTGTTCTTTATTTTTCTTCAGGACGACTCTCAAAAGATCAAACTTATTTTTGAAGATAGCGACCGTTTGCCTAGCAGTCTTCCCGTTAGGATAGCTATATTCTTCATTAGCCAAAATGAACTTCTGTTTATCTTCTAATGCTTGTTTGATTTTTACTCTTGTCGTCATCTAATCAGCATCCATTTCTTTTGCTTCTAAAAGCCGCTCATTAAACGATTCAGCGACATCTTTATGAGTTGGTGTGCTCTCATCCCAAAACCATAAACAGCCGTCATATTCGCCAATCATCGACCATAAATTCCCTGCTAAATGCCAACTTATAGCTTTGCTAATATCGAAATCAAGGTCAGGATTACGAAATCTAACCATTTCATCTTGGAAGTAGCGTTCTCTACCAGTATTAAAGCCGTCCCAATATCTTAGAAAAAGCCAAGCTTCAAAGTCGTCTTTAGTGAAGTTATTGCTCGTAAATTTTTCGAAATATTTTCGGTATTTTTCGCCATGAGTAACACCATTATCACTTAGCATCTTCATTGATTGTAATGCAAATTCTTCATCAGTCATACCGCAACTTCTCCCCTTTCTAACTTCTTTAAACGTTGTATAAAAAACGAATAAAATAAAAATTAAAATTTATTATTTTAAAACATTGTATTTCGTATATTTTTCGATTATAATTATAGTATAATATCAATTACATAATTATGCAATAATTATATAATAAAAAGCGATAGAAATTGGAGGGATTTTTCATGGAAGAACAAGCAGAAAAAAGGCGAATTACCCTTTACTTAACTAGCGAGCTATGGGACAGAGTAAAAAAGCAATCTATTGATGAACATAGATCCGCATCAAAGATTATTGAACAATTAGCGAAAAAGTATTTAGAAGAAGTCCAAAAGCAAAAAGACATCGTAAAATAAGCGTATATTTTCGGCGAGAAAATACACGCTTTTTTATTTTTTTAGTTGAAAAAAGCACACCGCATAATTGGGTGTGCTTTTATTTAGAAGAATTATTTTGCTTCGGAATCGATTTGCACCATTCCAAGTTTTTCGATACTTAGAATTTCTTTGGTATTGAGAATCAGAGCATGGTTGCTACCATTTTTGATATCGTCGACCCATTCTTGCACTTCTTCATGCAATTCATTAGCGTCCCATGCAAACATTTCAAAGCAACGAGTGATCCAGGTAACATTGATATAAGCGTTATTTTCAACATCATCAGTGGATAACTCTTTTTTAGAAAGAACAACCCACTGCTTAACGTCTCCAGATAACATGTTGACTGAATACATGTAAGCATATTTAGTCTCACTCATTTGACAACATCTTCTTTCTTTAGGTTGAGAAACGCTTCAGTACCAATTAGGTCAAAAGTGCTAATCTCATTACTGCAATATGGACAATACTTCCAATTAACTACATCTGATTCGTCTAAAAGCGGCACGAACTCCCCCTCGTCCATAGCTAAGCTTTCTTGCTCATCTTCAAGTTGTGCCAGAGTATTCTCAAGATCGTATAAATCACCTGCAAAGTAATCTTGATCGTCTTCATCAAATGATTTGCTTTCTATGTTTTCGATTTCTTCTACTACATCTTCGATTTTCCACTCCAATTTATTATACTGCTTTTTAAGGTAATCGAGATTAAGACACTTATTCTCATTGTAGATTAGCTCATGACAATAAGGACAGTAATATTCATATCTAAACATAGTTTTTCACCTCAACATATTACATTTTCTTATTTTAACGACGATACGGGATACAGATAGTATTTAGTAGCATCCCGACTAGCAGATTTAGCAAAAGCTTCTAGCAGCTCTACTTTTTCGCCTATAGTATCAAATTCAACATAATCGCACCTGTCGTATCCTTCTACTCCTGATATATGACCGATAGTTACTTAAAGCGCCCCGTAAGCACCAATAGTTTTGGATGTCCGCGCGAACAAGGCTCTCTCGATTTCTTTTGTTAATTCTGTCTTACTCATTTTTCTGATTTCTCTTTCTCACATCACTAACTGCTTATCCGAACATCATTAATATTCTTGAATCTACGTATCTTTTCTAAAAAAATAAAAATTTCAACTACGCCAAGCATCACAAGGAAACACCATGACAGCCACAACACATTAATGATAAAAAGTGCTATTTGGTTTTGTACCAACACAACTACGATATACATAAAGGATGCAATGAACAATCCAATATCAAGAGCTAGTATGAGCGCAATGAAATTCGTTAACTTAACCATTATAGTCTTATCTTGTCCAAACCGTTTTGCACATTTGAAAAAATCAGATTGCATATAAAGATGGTCTAATTTTGCAAAACGAGTAGATATTACTGGGACTAATACTGACGTTCCCATTAATACATAAATAACATAGCTTGTGTAATTTTTTATTTGTCCAAAATACGTAATACAAGCTGAAAGTACAATCACAATCAGAAATACGAATAAGCTAGTTATTTTCTTGCGTGGCATAAGTTTAAGCTTCATCTACCCATCACTTTCTCGGTCAAAATTGTGCCCCAGAAAAAATTCTTGATTCCTAGCATTAATTCCACCACCCCATATACTTATCCTCCCTTAAAGACCGTATTCTTCAAGAAATTCTTTACCTGTATAAGTTCGATTGATTTCTTCTGGCAACCAGCCCGTCTTTACTATCTTCTTAATAACAATGTCGTCTAAAATATCATAAATATCGACTAAACCTTCCCAATTAAACAACTTATTAATGCTTTCTTCAACTTCTTTCTTACCCAAGCAAACAAACGGGTCTTTATCTAAATAAGTGACTAAAAATATATTCATTGTTGTCCTCCCTTAAAAACCATATTTTTCAAAAAATTTAAAGACCGAGCATTCATTTTACCCATAAACCTTGCAAACAATAGTGTAAGCGTCCGCATTTAACATATCAAACAGTTTTAATAATCTATTATCTGAAACTTGAATTTCAACATTCCAATCATCTTCTTTTACCTTAGACCTGATAATAATATCTTCATCAAGAAATACGCCAGAATTAAGCATAGGTAACTGGCATTTTGAAATTTTATACTCTATATTTTCAGTTTGAATAGATAACACCACATCTAAAATTTGATTTTCTAAATCAGATGTCTTATTTCTAATACTATCTAACTTTTGGCTAAAATCACCACTGCTAATAAGACTTGGTAGATTGCTGTGAGATTCTAATGCCATAATCTTTTTTAGACCATCTTTGGTCAAATCCATTGTAAAGTAACCTAATTTCATTTTTTATTCCTCATTTCATTTTTTATATTTTTCCGAATTTTAAAACTTACTAATTTTTACCTTTGATATGAGATGATAGTTACCCATAAACCTTGCAAATAATAGTGTAAGCCTCTGTTCCCAACTTTCTTTTCCAACACATCGACTTACGATTGAAGATACTACTCCGAATTCGCAATTCTTGAAAATACCACAATTACTATTGTCATTGCTATCAGGTGCAATGCTAAAAAAATTCGCATTTCTGAATGATTTAAATGAAATACATAAGCAAGTATCAGCATTGCAACAAATCCACAGAATACTTTAAAAAGATCTCTACGCCACATCTAACCACCAGCTTTTCTTCATAAGCCAAAAATCATCTATATTTAGTTCGACGATTTTTCTTTTTTTCATACTTTTTCCTCTCACTTTGCATTAATATTTCTTGATATTCATCAGTTACATGCATTACATAGAAAAGCAGGAAAAATAAGACTGAATAAACTATCGCAGCACCAATGACAACTAATATACCTAACATTGTACTGAAAAACCTACTTTCTCTTCCTGTATACTATTTACCAATTTGTTCCGAACGTAAATGAGTAAACTTTTTTGTAATGATCTGAACATCTGTTAGGGACAATACAATATATTGTTTCTGTTTAGTCTTAAAACTAATCATACCATTGTCTACACGATATTTAGTTGTTACATATTCGCGATAAGAACGCTTCTTCCTGTTCTTATAGGAACATCCTTTAGTTCTAATGATATAAATCGGAAATTTTCTTAGTAATGCCCATCGTTTTCTTCTTTTGCTCATATTGCATCACCATTCCAACATACTTCCTATCGCAAAAGACTCTTGATTTCTTTAGTCCGATATACATATTTACGATCTTCATTAATACCAAAAGCGTCAATAGCCTGACTAAACTTTTGTTGGTCAAACGCTATTTTAAATGCAGATAATAACGCTTGTTCATCTTTGGTTAATCGGCGTAGCTTACGCATAGACTTAAAAGTTGCGATAAATGCTACAGGATCCTTGATTTGTTCAAATTCGATAGCGTGAAGCAAATCTTGCTCAAATTTTGAGTCATAATCACCTTGAACACTTTCTAAGACTGGTAGTCTTTTCTTCAATGCTCGGCTTAGATAAGAGATAGCCTCTTTTGTCTTTTCGAGACTAAACTCTTCCTCAAATTTTTCCTCTTTAATCGCTGTTTTTTTAGGTGCCTCAGTAAATACTTGTTCTTTATCTAACGAGGTGTGTTCTTCAGGTTTGTTTGGTATATCCTTTTCCACTTCACTGTTTTCGCCGTTATCAACATCTGATATTTTTTGTTCCTCAATGTCTGGTAGCCAAGCAACAGTTTTATT
Source organism: Ligilactobacillus equi DSM 15833 = JCM 10991 (assembly GCF_001435735.1). Lineage (NCBI taxonomy): Bacteria > Bacillati > Bacillota > Bacilli > Lactobacillales > Lactobacillaceae > Ligilactobacillus > Ligilactobacillus equi. Next base: position 13,469 of record NZ_AZFH01000009.1, on the reverse strand, counting down.
TATACAATCGAACACGCCTACATTATCTCCTAATGTTTTGGCTTTTGAAATTGCATAATCTAGCTCTGTATAATGAGAAACGCTCAGATTACCATTTATTTTAAAAAGTTTTTCTTTTGCATTGTAATACTTGTATACGTCCCTGGTATCGGTAGAATCATTGATTGATTTAACACATAAAACGTATGGATTATTAGGAATTGGATTAGGCATATACACTTCGCCATCATACCTAAACAGTTTTTCTTTTTGGTTATTTTGCAAATTCACACCAAAGAAAAATTCTTTCTGCTTACCAGTAAAAAGTACCATTTTATTTCTGATTGATGCTTCCAAATGTTGTTTTATTGTTTTGATTGAATTAAAAGTTGAGGCTTGTTCTCTTCGCTTGGACCATAAGCCAACTTTATTCCACCAGTATTTATTACCGTCCAAGTCATCATATAAAATAACGTACATCTGGCCACCTACTTTCTTTTTTGATGTTTTAGGCTAAATATCAATTATCAGCCTATATAACGACAAGGCGGATTCGCACCACCCACTATGCGCTGCTAGTGCTATTTTCTGTCGTTTTGCTTTTTTCCATAATTGTCAATATAGATTTTTTGCAATTCAATAAATCTATTAGTAATTTCTCTAGGTGTAACACCTGTTGCTTTGGCCATATTCAAGTAAGATGTTTCGATTGCGCTTAGATCCATTCTTGGCAAAGAATTACCAAGCTTTCTAACATCTGAAACGCCATCATTGCCGTAATTAATTGCTAAAAGATTGCTATCCTCTTTTTGTAGCCGACTTCTGATACCAAAAAGGTGTACATCAATATCAGCAGGAGACGTCATAAATTCTTTCAAAACATGTTCATGAAGATTCGACACTAGAGTAACCAAGTCATCTTTGTCAAAATTACCCTCAAAATCTGCGTTCATCTTCTTTGTTTCATCGTCATAATCAATGTTAATTACCATAGTCTTATGTGCCATAATAATTACCTCTTTTCTCTATAAGTGCTTGTTTTCTGTAATAATTGCTTTAGTGCGTACGCATAACCTGAATTATCGTATTCCTCATACAATTTATGATTAAAAAATGTATTAATCAAAGACTCTAATTTTTCAGTAGTTAAGTTTGCAACTGGAACTAACTCATTTCTTACATCAGACAATAAAATCATGAAGAATTCTTTAGTAGTTAAAACATGATTAAGGTCTCTGATAAGGTCTTCTTTGTCTTTTTTTGAAGAAATCAAAATTCCCAAGCGTTGATCTTGGCCCACATTATTAATAATATCGGTCTTTTTATCGGTGCAAACGCTATCTAAAACAGCTAGTAATTCGGTTTTGCTCATCATTTAAATTCCTTTGCTTTATTAATATCCTTGACAGTGATTCCCTTAGGTTTATTCTTACGCCATTCTAAGTACGATAAGAAATTGCAAATTTTACTTGCGAGCTTAGTTTTAAAACCCCACTCAAACTTGGTGTATTCCTTAACAGGCTCACTTTGCCATTGCTTGATTAAGCGCATTTTCGGATTGAATAGTGCGTATTCAATAAGATATGATGTACCACTAAGAGAGCCAATTCTTTCTTCAGCCTTGTCTAAAGTTTCGTACTTTTCAACATGCAAAATTTTTCCTTTTTCTTTTTTACGATATGCTAAAGTTAGCACTATTAATCCTTCCTTTCTTACAACTGACTTAAATCCCAATCAAGCCAATAGCCAAAAGCTTGCATTGCTTGTACCAATTCTTTTGCAGATTTACGCCCCAGATTACGAGTATGCAATAAAATATTTAACGTTGGAAAAGCATCTACAAGGTCACTTAATAAAATGTCATCGTGTTGGTGCATAAACCTTCTGCTAATAGCATTAAAAGTACGAGTGCTTAATTGCAAATCAAATAATTTTAATTCTGATTTGTCTTTATCACAAACAGGTTCATTTGACTTGATACTCTTAATAAGCTCTTGAGTAGCGGTAATTTGTTTCACCAAACGCACAGCTACAGATTGCATAGCGGTAACTTGCGCCGATAGTTCTTCTAATTTTTGCTTGTTTTCCATTTCAAATTTCCTTTCGTCTTACTAACGGCGAACATTATGAGAAAAACCAAAAATGTTGTGGGCATTATCATAACAGTATGCAAAACCTACAATAACGATAACTAAAATAATCATCCCCATGATGAATTCTTTGATATTTTGATGCCATTCATCGTTATGTTTTAGATTATGTTTGAATTTTCTAATAGCGTGTTTCATAATACTTTCCCCTATTGATTAGTAATCACTTTTGATATGTACATCTAATGAACGTACATAAGATTTTACTTGACGGTTCAATTCTTTTTTGATTTTCTCTGTTAACTCATCTTGATTGATTTCAGGTATTTCAATATCTTTGATTTGCTTTTTAAGCGATCCACGAATTAATTTAACGGCAAAGCCTTCTTCTTGGTAACCAACTTTCTTAGCGAAGAATTCATTTAACACATTTTTGATTGCTGTGTTGATTTTCTTATTAATCATCTCTTCGACTTCAGTTTGATGCTCATCCAAGTATTTCTTGACGTATAAATCAATTGTTTCTTTATTGAGTTCCATGTGATCCTCCTCACACACTTATTGTTGATTATTGTTGATGGTAATTCTTTCCTAAGCTAACTAGCATTTCAGCAAAATCCTTACGACTCATGTTAAGATCATCAGCAGTTGCCATTAATAGGAACTTAGCGTATTCATGTTGGAATCTGTCAACAGACGGAATTTCTTTTTGCAAGCTATCACTTTGATAGTAGAGCGCAGAAATCACAGAATCTATCGTTGACATAGCACTAATGTAATCAGGAAGGTTTTCAAACTCTTCTTGATTCATTGTTTTCACCAAGTTAGTAGCTGATAGCACCAAAGCACTAAGCACTTCGTTGTCAACAATCTTTTCGTCAGCTTCTTCATTTGCTCCAGAAATCATTTTTATTTTGCCATCTTTGCTAGTTATTTGAATTTTGACTTCCATTTTATTTTCCTCACTTCTTTTTAAGCCAATCTTGTAGCCAACCGCCTATAATGAAGGTTAATTTTAGAATTAATGGTAATCCTGCCAATATGAGCAAGATTTCCTCATACATTTCGTTATCATCCATAAGCAAATAATCTTAGTGCATGTTCTTTCTTACTTGAGATAAGAAGTCATTCGCAGCAATGACAGCATCTTGACTCAAGAAAGTTGTATTGAACTTGATATATCCACTCGGTAACTGTTCAGCAATTACATCTTGATTTCCAAATAAATCATTAAAAACCAACATTAGATAGCTACCACGACGAACAATATAATACTTACTATTTTTACTCATCTTTCTTTTTCTCACCTCGTGTCTGCTTGTCGTTTTTTAAGGAAATCCCCATCTTATTTAGTACTTTCTCAATTACGTTATCGCTATTAATTTTGCTTTCATCATTAATTTCGAAAGTTTCATTATTACTCGTTTCTTTATCGCTGCCATCAAAAAGGTCATCAACTGGCTCTTCTATCTCTTCTTCAACATAGCCCATAATGCTTTCCAAATTTGCTTTAAGTGTATTTGAAATTTTGCTAACGGGATAAGTCCATGCAGAATGAAGACGTGGGTTATAGATTGCTAAATGCGTTAACTTTTCAAATTTTTCTTTATTTTCACTATGTAGTCCCATGATATAGTAAAGAAGAATTTGCATAGCATGATTCTCGTTAGGAGCATATTTTGATACCTTAATATCAATCAGCACTCTGTCAGTCATAAAATCAGCGTCTCCATTTACGATGAAATCGTTATATGCGCCTTCAAATGTAACATCAGTATCAATGTACCCATTCTTGCTTTTACAAGCCTTAATGAACCATTCACAGCGATTAACGAGCTGTATAGTATTCTGATATGTCTGTTCATTTATCAATAAATTGGTATTATTAAAGTTCCCTGAACGGTAATAAATATCAAAAGGTAATAACGTAGCAGCTAATTCTACTGATAGTTTGTCCAAGCCTTGAATATTGTCCAGTAATCTTTCAGATGGCATAGCTTCTAAGTGTTCTTGCTGAACTACATCATCATAGACCATCAAAGGAATAGCAAATGCTAATTTTTTATTGTTGGTTAGTTTAAATCTGGTTAAGTAATCCACTAAAATCCCCATATAATTTGCAGGAATGGATTCTTGACTAATTACTTTCTTTCCATCGTATTTTGTGTATTTAAAATCACGAATACTAAAATTACGTTTGAAATGTAATTCTTCTGTTAAGCGTTTTGCTAAGGTCCATACGGTGAACATAACTTTCTCACTTCTTTCTTTTTTACAAACTTTGGCCTAGAAATCATTGAACAATGACATTTCTTCAGCCACATTTTTCTTACTTTGCTTGACTTTATCAGTTCTGTCGATAACTAATTGTTTTTGTTCCAAAAGTTTATCTAACAGGTTATTGCAAGGCTTTCCGTACTGTTCTAATCTTGCTACTGGAGCGAATTGTTGCCATGCTTTGTCATTTTGATCAATAGCTAACGAAAATGACGGTTTTTCTGACCTATGATTGATACCAATGACGCCAATGGGCTGAATATCATCTTCGTACGTACATCTCACTTCAACATACGCTTTCCAACTGGACAATACGCCAGAAGTAGAGATAACCATATTATTTTCCATTAATTGTTTTTTCAGTTGATTCAACGTTTGAACAACTTTGCTTTCTTCTTTTGCCTTTGAAACTTGCCCAGCCATACATACTAACTTCTTTCTTACTTCTTTATATCTTTTTTACTCAAACTTGAAATTCTCTACTACATTATCTAAATCTTCTTGTTCAATACCGAGATAATGTCGGGTAACCTTCTGTGAGGAATGGTTAAAAATTTGCGATATGATTTCAACATCCGTACCATTCTCAAATAAAGTGTTACCAAAAGTTTTTCTAAAGGAGTGTGTTCCAATTTTTTGTACTAACTTCTCATCACCTGTTTTTCTTGCCATACGAACAACCATCTGATAAAAACCATGAACTGAAAAATGACCTTCTTTATTGTTTCCCGGAAATAGCCAATCATTTTCATCTTCATAATCTAATTCTTCCAGATAATCATCAATTTCTTCTCTACAATTATTCAAATAGATTGTTTTAGACTTCCCGGTTTTTTGTTCAATAATTTTAGATTTGTTCTTCTTTAAAACGTCCCCTACTCGTAAACTAACAACATCTGAAGCACGTAAGCCATTATTTAAGGCTATCGATACTAAAGCTATGTTTCGATTTACTAAAGGTGGTCGTGAAAAGTTTCTTATAGCATCTAGTAAAGAAAAGTATTCACTTCTGGTCAGCCCTTTGACACTTTCAATCCAGATACGATGTTCACCTTTCATAAGCCCGTTTTGCTTATTTTTCGGAATATATCTGCTATTCTCTGTCAAATAATCACTTCCAATCGTTATTTTTTTCTTCATCGAAATCATCTAAGCTAATTTTTAGAGCTTTGTCGCTTGGCATATTGTCAATGAACCATTCTAATTCAGATGAAAGACTTTTCTTATTAATTTTCAAATAGCGTATACTAGAAAAATATGTTATGAGTGCAATTAGGGTAAAAATAAACCAAATTGCTGTAATAATATTTTGGACATTGGCTAACATACTAATGCTTAAAGCAACCATAGAAAAAGTTTCTAAGAGAACTAATTTATTATTATCTTTAATTAAGTGCTCTAACTTTGTAAAATCAAAATCTTTCATATATTGATAAGGAATAGATCTCAACAAAGCTGCGTTCTTCTGATACTCTTTGTTAGCAGTGTTTATCTGCAAACAAGTAAGAATCATAAAAACTATAAAAAAGATTACATCAAATAAATGAATCATAAGTACCACCTCAAAACAGTCTTACATTTTTTTTTTTAAAATACGTCAGTTAACGATTAATCAACTGACCGAAAGAAATTTTACGAATTCAATGAAATTGAAAATAAATTAAAATAGTAGAAATTTATTTTATCGTGCTTTTCAGCACTAAATTGCATCGGCAGTTTCGCTCTGCCTTAACAGTAATCGTCTAATGCGAACAGGAGAAGGAGACATCATCCGATGCCATTCAAAACTCACTTTATAATTGATTGCTACTGCAAAACAATCAACACCGTCTACAGGATTTGAACCTGTATCTCAAGCTTAAACTCCCACAGCTAAGAACTTGAATTTTTACTTTAAACTAAGACGGCAAGGGAATTGCAATGAAGGTTGAACCGAATCTTAAAACTTACAAACTCTTAAATTTGCTTTGCTTTTACTAATTAATGTCAGCTGTTACTAACCTTCATCACAATCGATAACAAACCGGGGAATGGTCTGTAATGTAACATCCCATTAGTTTTAGTACTAATTGGAGAAAATTTATGAAAAAGTTTTATTAGTTTTTGGCATTTCTGCCAACGCCCCCTACAGGACTCGAACCTGTGACATTCTGATTAACAGTCAGACGCTCTACCAACTGAGCTAAGGTGGCAATATTGCCCGACGGGGGGTAAAGCCAAACGGGCAATAAATGTAAGATGTAAGTAAATTTTCGTTTGTATAACGCTTGGCACTTACTCATTTATCACTGATATCATTATACAATTCGATTGTAAAAAAATCAACAAAAATAGTCGTATTTTTTACGAAAAAAACAACGTAAAATAATCATTTTCTTTTTGATAATAAATCGTTAATATATACAAAAAACCAAAGCAAAACTGACTAATAATTAGCGTTGCTTTGGTCTCAAAAATAAGTAACTAAAATGATTGAATAACAGAAATTAATTTTCGTTGAAATTGAAAAGAGACCAAGCAAAGCTTAGCCTCCGATGTTCTTGCTCATTGGTTTGAGTAGCTGATTTTAAATAGGGATAATTAGGTTACTAGCTCAATAAGTCGTACCAGTCGGGAGCTACCCTCAAGCTCTTATTGCATTATGAATGCTAGGACGCAGGCCTTTTACTGCTCAAGTGAAACATAGCATACGATTGTATTCCAATATATTACCGTACATAGGCGAATTAAGCCTCACCACCTAACTCGTAACTTATAGCCTTATCACTAAGACGTCACACCTAAGAGAATTATTGACATACCGCTTTGGGTCTTAAAGCTGTCAAACTCTAATTAACTACGGCGTCCGAGGTGAAGTCGGAACTTGTTTCTCCGTTACGGTTAGTACCTTTATCTTCTGTTTTATAGCTCTAACAAGACTTACTAGGATGCTTTCTTTCACACCAACCAAAAGTTACTAACAATTGGTTTAAGAAGTTAAAACGTATCCGTTATAACCGCTACACTAGATTTTATAAATCTTGGGCTAGGCGAACTTGCTAAGTCCTTATACACTAGCTTCAAGAACAGTTATAATTATAACTGTTCTTCGAATAAAAATCAACAAAAATACCATGATTTATCAAAAAACAACGTCCGAAAAATCATGGTATAATATACGTTATGTTTTTCTGGAAAACTATCGAAAAACATAACGATTTTCAGTTTCTTTCAGTTGCTCTTTTGCTATTTCTCACTTGGCAAACCAACTAACATTCAGAAACGGTAAATAGTGTTTGCTTTGGGATCCTTGTAGTAAAAGCTCAGGGTGTCGAATGGGCTTGGAACTTGTTTAATAGCTGCTTGCTTGTTCTTTTTATCCCAAAAAATTTCAACAGTCTCCCCTACCACTAAGACAAACATGGTTCCACTAATATCATTACATAGATAAGCAGTATACTTTTTATCATCCACAGTAAGTTGATAAGAGGTTTCGGTTCTAACGATTGTAGTTTCATCAATATAATCTGGCTTAGATTCAACTGAATTATTAGAAATCCACTTATCAGCATATTTTGTTAGCTTAAAGGCATTTTTTATAGTCATGCCATCAATTCCATTGTTGCGATACCTACTAATCGTGGCCACAGAGACACCACTTTCTCTAGAAATACTATTACTGCTTTTTTGGCTTTCTAAAAGCCGAGTTATTTTAGTCACACTTACGCTATTCACTTTAATCACATTTCCTCTTCGATATAGCTTCCATCATAACTTCAGGTGTTCTTTGAACACTAACTTGTCCAGTCATAGTCTTCAGCTTCTTTCAATTTAATATACCTCAATTTTACTATTTCATATATGAAAAGGCAATATTTCATATATGAAAAGGGACAAAAATATAGGAAAAAGAACGTTGTAAAATCAAGGTTTTTAAATGAATAAGACTCTTTGCACAAAAGAGTCTTACAAGGGTTTGGAAAGCTTATTTAGCAAAATTGAGTAATTTATTGAGTAATTTAAAAGGATGCTTACCCGCTACCCGCTTACGATAGGCATCCTTGATTTTTGTTCTCAATTATCCTAAATCAACTAAATCAATGATGTGCAAAAAACAGCTAGAGTGCAACTCTAACTGTTTTTCTTTGCTAAAATTATCAAAATGCTGTTATATCAACGTTTTGCTAAAGAAAACGCAAAATAACGCATTTATTTATCTTTTAATTACCGATTACCCATTTCAAGAACGAACTTAACCTTAGAACGCGTCTCTCAGCATTAACATTTTTCTACTCCAACGTACGAACTACACCAGTGCTCAATCAGAATAATCATAAAATCACATTAAAACATTTAACATAAGTTAATACAATTCTTCGCCAATAGCTCCACCTTTGTCGACAATTTCGTTTGGATATTCTTGAGATGCGTCATAACCATCAAATAATTTATCTAGAGTAATGGTTTGCTCTAACTTTTTAGATTCTTTTTCTTCTGTTTTTCTATCTGTTACATTTTGACTAAGTTCAGTTTTAGATTTCATACATTTTCCTCCGCTATCTCAAAAAAATAGAAAGCAACTTCTGCAACACCTTGCCTATTACGCGAAGTTGTACTATACTCAGTTTGAGCAAAAATGTTTCTATGAGTATCATCTACTCTCTTTTAGAGTGGGTACTGGAAGTACAATTAGAATTATTGCAAAAAGTGGTCAAGGTTTCAAACCTGACCGCTTTTTCGTTTATTCTTTTTGATTATCGTCGTCTTCATTAAAAACAGAATTTTCCGAATTATCTGATTTCGCAGACTCACTATCAAATGAGCCTTGTGGTTCTTGTTTCTCTGTTTCTGTATCAACTACAGGGGATGATCTGAATAAGAACTGCGTAATAACTGAACTATTTGCTCTTGCTACAGCCAAAGCATCTGATGGAAGTAATGTGATTACAAAGAAAATAACGATTATTAACGAGGTTAGAATAGTAGTTGAGTCCCTAAATGAAAGCAGTGCCTCTATTAATACCAGAATTGCAATTGCCCAGTTTGTTAGACCTGCATCCCGTAATCGTCTTATCCATAGAGCAATTGACGGAAGCAAAATAATTACGCCAATTATCCCAACTAAAATCAACCAAAACATCATTCCACTAGCAAATCCTGCAAGCGCCCCACCAAAACTAGTTGCCGCCCAAACACCTAGCAATGATACGAACTGGACTCCAAAAACAAGAAGCAAAACAAACATTAATAAGTAGATCAACAATTGTATCCACCAGTAACCAGCACGAGTGCTTCGACCACCAAAGTCTACATAACCTTTCCAAAAATCAACCCACGCTTGTTTAAAAGTGATTTTGCCTTTTTCATTAATCATAAATTATACCTCTCTCGCAATTTTTTCATCTAAAGCTAACAACTGACGAACATCTTGAATATTGCCAATTACATCAGCGATTTGTTCTTTGATATATTCGCCAACTTCTTCATCGGTTTCATATTCATTAAATTCAAATTCAATTGTAACAATCGTCTTCGAAGTTTGCAATTCACAACAGAAAATGTACGGGTCAAAGACTTCGTAATTTAACACTGTAACACCTGTACCTTGGCACCACTTTTGTAATAATTCTAAAATTCTTTCTTTTTTCATATTATCTCCTTTTCTTATTCATTAGTGGAATTCATCCCCGTAAATTACGTTAATAATTAACCAACGATTAGTTTGAGGATCTTTACCGTATACTACATAATCAGTCCATCTCTTCGTTGCGTAGGTTTCATCAAAATCCGCTCTAGTGGCCAACTCTTTATCGGCGCCCACACAAGCAAGCTCTACTAAAATGAATTGCCCCTTATCATCTAGTTTAGCAAATTCCTATCATTTAAGATTATTTTGATTGAGTCAATTTTTCTTTCGCTTACTTTTTTGAAATAATTATTTTTCCATAACCGATAACACCCATTGCTGGTGGTTTAGTAACCTCGAAAGTACATTTATAACCATCTTCCACCAATTCATCAAGTACTTGTTGGGTAACAGGTATTTCTAGCCTTTTAATTACCACTTCCTCATAGCTGCTTCCTTGCGAAAATAGCCGAAAAAAGTCAAACTCAGGTGTTTTGCTTAATTTAAATACCGCTGGAAAAGACCATGATTTTTTTGATCCTCGACCATGCTTTTCTTTTAGCGCAGGAAAAATAACCAAATCTAGAAATTCTTTTTTTGCACGTTGACACGTTTCTTCATTATTTTCACTCAAAAAACATCCCTCACTTTCTTCTAAATAAGCAACTTACATAAATACTTCAAATTAACAACAATAGGGCGGATTTGCACCGCCCACTAACCAAAACTAGCGCTACTTGCTATTGTTCTTCAGTCGGTACAGGCTGATTTAAAGTAACCTTACCTTCTGATTTATTTTGCATTAATTCGGCTACATCAATACCTGTGGCTTGCTTAGTAAATTCAAGTGTTTGAGCCAAACCTGCTACTGATTGACGTCCAACACCTTCTGTACCATCAAAGACTGTTAAGTTATCAATATTAGCAACACTATCCGCGAAACTAGCCGCAATGGCTGGTAAATTATCAATAATTGCTTTTTGTAATGCGAATTGTCCGTTGTTTTCCAAGGCTTTGGCTAAAGCACGTTGAGCGTCGGCTTGGGCTTGACCTTCCTTACGAATTTGTTCTGCATTAGCGTCCGCTAAAGTTTTAGTCTTGTTAGCCTCGGCTTGCGCTTTAATACCAATCGCTTCAGCATCGGCTTTTTGTTGTGCTAAAACAGTAGCCTTAAGTTCATTTTCCTTAACCAAAATTAATTTTTCGTTGATAATTTGGTCTTGTTCTGCATTAGCAATCTTATAAGCATTTTCAGAAATCGCACGTTCTCTTTTTACTTGAGCATCAAATTGAGCCTTGGCCACATCAGTATCACGTTGATTTTCGGCAATTTGCTTATCAGCTGCAAGTTGTGCCTTTTGAGCCTCTTGGTTATTTTGAGCCTCAACTAAGGTTGCTTCTTTGTCAGCAATAGCTTGAGCTTGACGAGCCTTAGATTTCTTGTTAGCAACTTCTTCCGCAGACAAGCTATCAAAGTAGCCCTCATCATCCCAAATGTCCTTGATTTGGAAAGCAGTAATTTCTAAACCAAGGTTAGCAAATGTTTCTTCAATTCCAGATACTACTTCTTGACGGAATTGTGAACGGTCATTGGCTTGGCTAGGAGTTAACCCTGATAAAACTTCACGAACCCCACCATATACAACCTGTTGCATTTGGTTATCACGTTCTTCTTCGGACAGACCAAGCATCTTTTCAGACGCAATAGCGATCATCTTAGGTGTGGATCCAACACGTAAAACAGCATTGGCACTAGCATTAACTTTAACCATGCCCTTAGTCATCACATTTTTGACAACCACATCAACATTAAAGGTATCCAGTGACTGAATTTCTGATTGCTGTACGATGGGAATAACGAAAGCACCACCACCTTTAATAACCTTGACTTTGGTATGAGTTTCTTCATTTTCTTGCACATATGGCCCAGATAGCCACCCACCAGTAACGATCAGAACCTCGTTAGGAGCAACTTTCTTATACGCTGAAATTGGTATACTCAAAACGATAAGCACAATAACAACAATAATAGCCGGAAAAATAAAGCCTGACATCTTTTCTTCACCTCTCAAAATAATTGTAATTACCAATAGCAATATACATACAATTATACGTATGTTCTACTCGCAATTACTAAAGCAATCCTAGGACTTGCACCTAGCCTACCAATTAATTTTGGTAGTCGATGTGTATTGCTTAAGCGGTTTGAAAGGCTATTTTAGAGAGTGTTATTACACCTCTAGACAAAATATTTTATAGGTTTCCGCCAAAACCTAACACGGCAAGGAAGATTCGCACTTCCCACCAAACCGGTGCTATTTTTTGCCGTACTGACTAATTACTTAGTCGTTTTTCTTCTTACGTGTAAGCCCCAATGCACCAAGCAAAGCTGCACCTAATCCAGCAATTAAGCCTGCATTTTGCTCACTATCACCCTTGTCCCCTAATTGCGGTAACGTCTTAGCTTTTACAACATGCTTAATCGTCACGTTTGTAGATTGTGTAGTGCTACTTGTAGTTGCTTGGGATTTAATTGCTACAAGCTTTTGTTCTTCGGAAGTAGTTTCGCTTGATTCACTTGCCACACTTTCTGACGTGCTTTCGCTTACCACACTTTCAGAAGTAGATTCACTAGCTACACTTTCGGAAGTAGTTTCGCTTGTAGATGTGCTTTCACTTACCACACTTTCGGACGTGGTTTCACTAGACACTTCAGATGAACTGCTTGTCGATTGTGATGCACTTGCATTACTTGTTTCAGACTCACTTGAACTTGTTAAACTGTCAGATTTAGATGCTACTTCAGATTGACTGGTGCTTGCTAAACTTTCAGATGACGCCCGACTTGCACTTTCCGATTGTTCAATAGCCCTACTAATACTGTCAGACTTAGCTACACTATTACTGTCAGAAGTTTCAACAGCATTGCTAATTGAGTTCGAAATGGACTCACTGGTGCTTGCTAGACTTTCTGATTTAGTTACGCTATTGCTTTCAGATTGCTTTAGCACATTACTTAATGACTCGGAAGAAGACTTACTTTGAGCCACCAAGCTATCAGACTTAGACGTACTATTACTGTCGGATGTTTCTACAGCTTTACTAATTGATTCCGAAGTAGACTCACTGGTGCTTGCTAAACTTTCCGAAGTAGAGTTGCTTGCACTTACTAGACTTTCAGATTTAGTAGCACTATCGCTTTCGGATTGCTTGATGACATCACTGATAGATCCAGATGTAGAGTCGCTTGCACTTGCTAGGCTTTCAGATTTAGCAACACTTACGCTTTCAGATTGTTTGATAGCATCACTTACTGATTCAGACGTAGACTTGCTTGCGCTTGCCAAACTTTCAGATTTAGCAGCACTATTACTTTCGGATTCTTTGATAGCATCACTAATAGATTCTGAAGTAGACTTGCTTGCGCTTGCCAAACTCTCAGACTTAGCAACACTTACACTCTCTGACTCTTTTACCTTTGTTGAGTTAGATTCTGAAACAGAAGTACTTGCATCTGC
>NZ_AZFH01000075.1:0-203 GCF_001435735.1 Ligilactobacillus equi DSM 15833 = JCM 10991 | reverse complement strand
TTATCACGAAAGCAAAGACGGGCTAAAAAGGAACACCGTTCCTTACGCACAAGTAAGAATTATCAGAAACAACGTTTAGTAGTAGCTAAGTTACATGCTAAAGTTAGACGGCAAAGAGAAAACTTTCTCAATAGAGTCTCAATTACACTTATCAATAACCACGATTTGGTAATTGCAGAAAATCTTCGGGGGAAGAATATGTT
>NZ_AZFH01000074.1:0-356 GCF_001435735.1 Ligilactobacillus equi DSM 15833 = JCM 10991 | reverse complement strand
AAGCTAATAATTAAGAAAATAGCGGAAAAAGGCAAGTGGATGGGAAATTACACATACGGCTACCGCCGTATACTGCCACTCCTCCAAGAGGCGGGTTACCATATGGCTGAAGCGACCTTACGTCGCTTAATGAGCGAATTAGGCGTCCAACCGGCGATGTATAATCGCCGTAAGAATGACCACTATTCTTCTTACAAAGGTACAATTGGTAAAGTGGCTCAAAATCTACTGAATCAAACATTTGATGCCACTATTCCCTACACCGTCCTTCATACTGACGTTTCACAGATACGTTTAGGCAATTCTACTTGGGCCTATATGTCAATCATCTTGGACCAGGCTACTAAAGAGGTTTT
>NZ_AZFH01000073.1:0-702 GCF_001435735.1 Ligilactobacillus equi DSM 15833 = JCM 10991 | reverse complement strand
GGTATAAAAAATATACTAAGAGTAATAATGATCCAGAATCACTTCGTGATAACCGTGGTAAAAGAAAATCTATGGCAACAATGAATGATCTTGAACGCTTACAAGTTGAAAATCGACTACTTAAAGCACAATTAGAACAACAAAAAATGGAGATTGCCTTCGCAAAAAAATTAGTAGAAATACGCAATCGAGGGGTGAAAAAGAATTAAAGTACATAGCGATTAAAGAATTACATCAAGAATATCACTGGTCGATTAGTAAGCTTAGTAAGATTGCCAAAGTGACAAGAGATGCGTATTATAAATGGTTTAAACGATGTAATAGTACGTATCGAAAGCAACAAGACCAACTCTACTCTGCCATTTTAGAATTGGAGAAAGAACATAATTTTACTTTAGGTTATTTAGGTATGACCACTCAGTTGAAAGCAGAAGGAAAATTAGATTTTACGGTTGGTTTAAAACGTGTAAGATCTTGTATGCGTAATAATAATATTCGTGTAAATATCAGAAAGAAAAAGAGAAACCGAATTAAATTAAAGCATGAATATATTAGTGAAAACCTATTATCTGGGCATTTTGATCGTGCAAGCAAGAATGAAGTTTGGGCGACCGATACAACTGAAGTTGTATATTTTGAAGATAACAAACCACAAAAAGTACGATTACATGCGGTATTAGATTTATACGGACGTTACGTGAT
>NZ_AZFH01000072.1:0-22625 GCF_001435735.1 Ligilactobacillus equi DSM 15833 = JCM 10991 | reverse complement strand
GACACGCAAGTGTCGTGAGTTACAAGCCCCCGAACTTGTTCGGGGGTAGTTGACTAGGTAATCATGACATGCTGAAAAACATAAGTTATCCACATGTGGATAACTTCCAAGACCCACTTTATCTTCATGGCAAGACGGAAGACTTACCGCAAGGTGAGGTGTGCTTAGTTGGAAATAATGGTTGGTACGATTATAGTTTTAGTCGAAATTACAGTCAGCAAGAAATCAGACGCTGGAAAAATGTCTTTTGGGTTGATGGGGCCATTGACCAAAACATCTCGGATATTCAGAGAGAGAATCGAACTTTGACTGTCGTAAAAAAACAGCTCATTCAGGCTCAAGCTGACCACAAGAAAGTCTTTTTTGTGACCCATTTTGCTCCTCAGGAAGCTAATCTTTGGCGGAGACCGACTCAGGCTGAAGTTTCGGACAAAATGACGCGTCATTACGAAATGATGCGGGCCATGTATGGCAGTCAGCGCCTGGGTAACTTATTGCAGGAATATACGAATGTCAAATGGGTCGGCTATGGTCACCTGCATGGTCAACACGCTGACTTAACTTTGGGACCGACTAGTTATTATCATGCGGCTGTTGGCGTCAAAAAGAAAAGGCGTAATGAATGGCAAGCGCCGACCTTTATGGCTCAATGGCAAAAGCAATTACAAGTTTTCGATATTTAGGCGAAAGTAATGCAAAAAAAGCGACTTTTTGCTAGAATAATAACTATACAAGGAGGCGCAACCATGATTGTGGGATTAGGAATAGATATCACCGAAATTGAGCGCATTGAAGTCGCACAGGCTAAACGGGCTAGTTTTGCGAAGAAGGTTTTGACACCGCAAGAATATGAAATCTTCTTAGGCCAAAGTCCCAAGCGTCAAGGCCAGTATTTAGCGGGGAGGTTTTCCGTTAAGGAAGCTTACGCCAAAGCACTGGGTACCGGTATCGGTAGTCAAGTTTCTTTTCAAGATTTGGAAATTGAAAATGATGATTTGGGGCGCCCCTTTTTTACCAAGCATCCCCGAGCAAGTCAATATCAAGCTTGGGTTTCTATTAGTCACACCGATAGTTTGGTGATGACAGAAGTGATTTTAGAAAGAAGGCAAGTTCATGGTAAGTAACCATCGCCCAACGAAAGTCATCGTTGATTTGGAGGCAATTCAAGCCAATCTCCATGCCCAAAAAGCCCAGCTGGCCGAACACCAAGAAATCTTTGCAGTGGTTAAGGCTAATGCCTATGGTCATGGAGCTGTGCCTGTCGCCTATGCAGCCAAAGAAGCTGGTGCGACGGGCTTTTGCGTGGCAACCATTGATGAGGGGGTTGAATTGCGGCAAGCGGGTTTAACGGAAGAAACTATCTTGGTTTTAGGGGTAATTCCAAGCTATGAAGCCGTTTATGCAGCTCAATACGATTTATCTGTTGCTACAGGCCAAATTGAGTTTCTCCATGAAGCGCAAGAACTTTTGGCCAGGGAAGCCCAAAAGCTCAAGGTGCATTTAGCCTTGGATACTGGGATGGGGCGTATTGGGGTTAGTCAAGCTGACGAGCTTCAAGCTTTAGTGACGTTTTTGGAACACTCCCCAGAACAATTTGACTTTGAAGGAGTTTTTACTCATTTTGCCCAGGCTGATGCCACTGATACTAGCTATTACCAAAAGCAAGTGTCCAAGTTCAATGAGCTCGTCACACAAATTAATCCCCAGCCTAAATATGTGCACAGTGCTAATTCGGCAACCGCCCAATGGCATAGGGATAACCCCAGCAATGTGGTAAGGATGGGTATCTCGCTTTACGGCTTGAATCCTTCTGGTCATGAATTACAGCCGACCACAGCCTTGAAGCCGGCTTTAAGTTTGGTGAGCGAATTAGCCTTTGTCAAAAAAGTTCCCCGAGGAACTGCGCTTGGCTATGGTTCAACCTATGTGAGTCCTAGTGAAGAATGGATTGGAACAATTCCAATAGGATATGCCGATGGTTGGCTCCGGCGGATGCAAGGTTTTGAAATTTTAATTGCGGGGCAGAAATGTCCTATTGTCGGACGCGTTTGTATGGATCAGTTAATGGTAAGATTACCTGGAAAGTTGGCGGTGGGAAGTCCGGTTACTTTGATTGGAAGAGATGGTGACTTGGAAATTACGGCGCAAGATGTGGCGGATTACGCCCAAACAATTAGTTATGAAGTGTTATGTAATTTAACTGACCGTTTACCTCGGGTTTATCGCGGAAATTAGGTCAAAATGTGTGAAAAATCTGGATTGGAAACGCAGATTTTTATTAGTGAGGTTTGGAATATGGAAAGAGTAGCAACGAAGAATAATCATCAGGCATTATTGGAGCACGCCCATTTTGGTCTTTATTGTGAATTTTACGGCTTATCTCAAAGTGAAGCCGTATCACGAGAAGACACCTTAGCATATATGGAAGAAAAATGGGAAGTCCTCGAACAATTGATTGGTGGTTATCTTGAGATGGGAAAATTAAACCAAGAATACTGTGAAAAATATCAAGGCTGCGAATGTGGTGTTTTTGATGAAAATATGTTTCAGTTAGAAGGTTAAATATTTCCCGAAAAGAGGGAATCAATGTCAAAAGAAGAAACATTAGAAATTAAGCGGGGGGATATCTTTTATGCAGATCTCTCACCAGTAGTCGGTTCTGAACAAGGTGGAACGCGACCAGTATTAATTGTGCAAAATAATATTGGAAATCGGTTTAGCCCCACGGTGATTGTGGCGGCAATTACCTCTAAAATCACTAAAGCTAAATTACCAACTCACATTGCTATCCCAGCAAGTAAAAAGGGGTTAGAAAAGGATTCAGTAATTTTAGCCGAACAATTACGTACGATTGATAAGCAGAGGTTGCAGAGTAAAGTTACTAATATTGAAGATAAAATTATGGATAAGGTAGACTATGCCTTAGAAGTTAGTCTAGGGACGCTACCGATACATAACACCAGTGTACGACGCAAGAAGCAAAAGGTGCAGCAAGGCCACCAAAAATTTAAAAATAAGAACAACCAAAAGGCTCAACCTCCAGTTTAGAGGCTGAGCCTTTTTAGCTTAGATTATTCGTTTTCTTTGGTTAAACTAACTGCTCTTAAACTTTTAGTGAAATGTAAGATTAGTCCTAAAACCAGGCCAACTAAGGCAGGAACTAACCAGGATAGGCTGTAGCTAGCCAATGGGAGGTAAGTGTTTTGAAAACCAACAACTGCTTTCCCAAAGGCGCTTTGGCTGATTACGGCTGGCAAGGAAGCTACCATGTCAAAGAAGGCTGGTACGACGGTAAAAAGTACCGTGAAGAAGTAAACTACACTATCGCGTTTAAAGAGCTTAGAAGTTACGGACAAAACGATTAGGACCATAGCCAAAGGGTAAAGGAACATCAAGACTGGTAAGGACCAAGTGATGATAGTGTCTAAACCGAAGTTGGCAGCTCCAAAGGACATAAGACAAGATAAAGCCAACCAAGCATGGTAGGAAACTTTAGGGAAGTGCTTATGGAAATCTTGAGCAAAGGCGGCTACTAAACCAACCGCGGTCGTTAAACTTGTTACGGTGATTAAAGCGGCTAAGAAAGCTTGACCGAAAGTGCCACCATATTCAGTTACGACTTGGGATAAAGCTACTCCACCATTTTCTGAGACTTTGAAGGCTCCTAAGGACTGAACCCCAAGTAGAGTCAATAAGAAGTAAACCAAAGCCACCGCTGACATACTTAAAACTCCAGCCTTGGCGGTAACTAAAGCTACCGCACCATCACGTTTAACACCCATAGCGCGGATAGCAGAAACAACAGTAACCCCAAAGGCTAAGCCAGCTAAGGCATCCATGGTGTTGTAACCTTCTAGAAAACCACTCACAAACGAAGTGTTTCCAGCATAAGCTGCCGTAGCTTTGGCACCAGCCGCAGCTCCCAAAGGATTTAAGAATGCTACAAAGAAAACTAAGGTTAATAAGAGCAAAAACAAGGGATTTAATAATTTACCAATATTTTTCAAAATGTGGCTTTCTTTGTAGGAAAGAAGGAAGGCTACTAAGAAGAAAAGTGCGGAAAAGCCAAAGAGAGTAACCGTTTGGAATTTTTCCGGTACAAAGGGTGCTAGCCCTGTGGAAAAGGAAACAGTCGCTGTTCTAGGAGTTCCAAAGAAAGGACCGATAGTAGCGTGAATTAGGACCATGAAGACCAAGGCGAAACTCTTGCCTAGGGGTTTACCGATGTCAAAGACTCCTTCGGCCCGGGTCATGGCGATGGCCAAAACCGAGCCTAAAGGTAAGAGTACCCCAGTAACGAGGAAACCTAAAACGGCAGGAAGCCAATTGTGTCCCGCTAACTGACCTAAGTGAACAGGAAAAATTAAGTTACCGACTCCAAAGAAGAGCCCAAATAAAAGTGAAGAAACGACGAGATAATCACGCCAAGTTAATTTTTTATCCATCATAAAAACCATCCTTAATGTAGTAGTAAATAATTTTCCCGGGAAAAGCGCGCAAACATTAAGAAAAATGAAAAAGACGTCCTTAAATCTAACCATTGCTAGATTCAAGGACGCCTTAAAGCGTGGTACCACCTTGGGTTTAAAGCCTTGTCGCCAAGGCTTCCTTTCACGTGCGGCCCTATTAAACAAAGGGCGATACGCTAACGCTGTAATGGGCGTACCCAAAGGACCTTACTAGGGTTCTGGTCCAACGCTCGAAAGCGATATTCATAATTAACAGGGAATTGTCTCCTTGCACCGGACGAGACTCGCTGGAATTTTATTAATTATTACTAGTCTTTCTCATAACGTTCTTTAATGTTTTAATCTATGTTTCATAATTTACACCTAATTAGTAGAAAGGTCAAGAGAAAATATAAAATTTAGGAAAGATTTTTTGAAATATGAAAAAAACCGCCCCATCACAAGGATGTAGCGGTTAAAAAATTTAGGCTTGCAAGTCTTCAACCTCTGGCACACGGAAACCTTTTCGTTCTAAGTTAGCGATGATACGCTCTAATTTTTCGTGAGTCACATCAGCTGGTAAGGTGAAGAGCACCCGGCGCACTAATTCACCGGCTTGCACATCTAAAGTGATACAAGAAGCAATGGAAGTGTACTTCGTGATAATCTTCGACATATCAACCAAGTCACCACGTTCCCCAGCAGAAACGACGGTTAAGACGTAAGAACCGACGTTGAAGTTCCAAGATTGGGATAACATTTCTAAGAGGCGGTTGTGAGTTAAAATCCCGTAGAAGTGATTGTTCTTATCCAAAACGGCGATGTAGGGTAAATCACGAATGGAGAAGAAGACATTGAAAAAGGGGGTATCTACATCGATGAACTTAGTGGCATTCTTTAAAAGGTGAGTGACAGGTAAGTTCATATCGCCACCTTGTGATTTGTGGCGGTAGATGTGCATCTTGTAAATATTACCGCGGAAAATCTTTTGCGTGGTATCTAAGATGGGCACACAACGGTAACCAGAAGTTTCCAAGACTTCTAAGGCTTGAGCTAAAGTAACGTCTTCCGTTACAGTTGTAAGAGTATTTTTGGGTTTAACTAAACTTTTTAAAAGCATGGTAAATTCCTTTCCTAATGAGTTTTTTCTAATATTCCTAATCATTATAACATGTTTTGCCAAAAAAATATGGAAATTTCCCTTAGAAAAGCATTTTCCCTAGGAAAAAGATAAGGGGGAAAAGGAGGCTTGGTAATAAGTCCAAAGTCTTAATATCGCGTAACTTCAACAGAGAAATCCCACTCGCCAAAATTAAGAAACCACCTACAATTGAAAGTTCGCAGATGAAGTCACTAGTAAAGAAGGTGGCGGAAAGGAACTTGCTGATCAGGTAGATAGAAGTCTGCCAAGTAAAGAGTACGGGGGCAGCTAGAAGCATTCCCCAACCAAAGCTAGCTCCAAAAACCATTGACGTTACCAAATCCAAAGTCGCATTGGTCAAAAGCATAGTGTAGTCACCTTTGGTAGCAGCCATAATAGGACCAATGATAGATAAGCTTCCGACACAATGCAGCAGACAAGCCGTTGATAGACCCTTACCGAGGTTTGATTGACTTTTACGATTAATTAAATTATTAAAGTGACTGTCGATTTGTAGAATAGCTCCAAGTAAGGAACCGGCGGCTAAGCTGACAATAAATAAGACGGGATAGTGACTCTTGGGCATATTTTGGATGACAGTATTGAGCCCAATACCACTAGCAGCTAAACCCATAGCTAAGAAAAGGGCGTCTTGGTAACGTTCTTTGATACCTTGTTTTAAGATACTGCCCAAACTTGTCCCGACAAGAATGGCGATAGTATTGGCGATGGCTCCGAACATAAAATTCCTCCCTAAAAAAGTGTAAAAGAAAGACGGAAGATTACTCTTCCGTCTTCTTGTCAACTTAAACTAAAAGCTTATTTGCTTTCTTCTAAGGCCTTCAAACCGTTGTCTAAAGTTTCCTTCAAAGTCTTAGCAGATGCAGCCATAGCAGCAGCTTCTGCTTCGTTCAATGGAACTTCGATAACTTTAGCTAAACCTTTACCTGTCACAACAGCTGGTGTACCGATGTAAACATCTTGTAAACCATTGTATTGACCTTCCATCAAAGCAGAAACAGGTAATACGGCGTGTTCGTCACGTAAGATTGCACGTGAAATACGTGCTAAAGCAGTACCGATACCGTAGAAAGTAGCACCCTTCTTGTTGATGATTGTGTATGCCTTGTGGCGAGTGTCATCTTCGATTTGTGCTAATTCTTCGTCAGTAACGCCTTCGTTCTTAGCCCAGTCAGCGATTGGTAAACCACCGATTGAAGCAGCAGAGTAAGCAGCGAATTCTGAATCACCGTGTTCACCCATGATGTAGGCGTTAACTGATTCAGGCGCAACGTTGAACTTGTGAGCTAAAGCTACTTGTAAACGTGATGAGTCCAAGGAAGTACCTGAACCGATAACACGTTCCTTAGGGAAGCCAGAGAACTTCATAGTAGCGTAAGTTAAGATATCAACTGGGTTAGCAGCAACTAAGAAGATACCATCGAAACCAGATTCAACCACTGGCTTAACGATAGTTGATAAGATCTTCAAGTTCTTGTTAACTAAGTCAAGACGAGTTTCACCAGGCTTTTGTGGTGCACCGGCTGTAATAACAACCAAGTCAGCATCTGCACAGTCAGAGTATTCTGCTGAGTAGATGTTCTTGTTGAATGTTAAGGCAGTAGCGTCTTCAAGGTCCAATGCGTCCCCAACAGTACGATCCTTAGCAACATCAACAATCCCGAATTCTTCTGCGACACCTTGTAAGGCCATAGCGTAAGCGTAGCTAGAACCAACGGCACCGTCACCGACTAAAATAACCTTTTGGTGGTTTTTTGCGTTTGACACAGTAACTTCATCCTTTCGATATTTAGAAAATTAATTGTTACGACTGTATTATAACATGATTTTTAGGGGGGAGGTAGTCGTTTTTGAAAAGTTTTCTTTTTGATATAAGGTGCTTAACTTATTTGCAGGGGCTTTTTATGTTATACTGGAAAATGAAATTGGAAGTAGGGACGCTGGAATAGGTAATCATTCCGGTCCTTTTTTGACGTTATAAAAGAATTTAGTGAGGAAAATAAAATGAAATTAATTGTAGGTCTAGGTAATATCGGTTCTAAATATGAAAATACCCGGCATAACGTGGGTTTCATGGTGGTGGAACAATTAGCTAAAGAAAATAACATTATCTTTGACAAGAGCAAGTTTGATTCTATTTACGGACAAGGGATGATTAATGGTGAAAAAGTCCTGTTAGTTAAGCCCACAACCTATATGAATGAATCCGGTCGGGCAGTGGGACCTATGGCAGATTACTTTGGTATTGAAAATGAAGATATTGCGGTAATTCACGATGATATGGATTTAGAACTCGGACGTTTACGTTTGCGCCAAAAGGGGTCAGCTGGAGGTCACAATGGGATTAAGAGCTTGATTGCGCACTTAAAAGGCCAGAATTTTAAACGTTTTAAGCTTGGAATTGGTCACCCTGACAAAATGTCCGTCGTTAACTGGGTTTTATCCCGTTTTACACCTGCTGAAAGTGCAGATTTACAGGCAGGGATTGATAAGACTTGTCAAGCTCTAGAAGCATGGTTAGAAAATGATGATTTCACCAAAGCCATGAACGATTTTAACTAAGGGGTAAATCATGGAAATAACAGAACTTTTACTAGCTCAAAATCAAGAATTAGCTTCTTGGATGGCCAAACCATCGGCTTTTCTTAAAAGGCAGTTAGTTACAGGACTTTTGGGCTCGGCAAAAACGGTCTTTTTAGCGACTATGTTACGACGAACCAAACGTACGTTACTTGTGGTTGAACCGGACTTGTTTCATGCCCAAAAATTAGTCGATGATTTAGAGAATTTGTTGGCGGATGAAGAACTTTTTATTTTCCCCGTTGAGGAGATGTTATCGGCACGTTTAGCACCATCGTCACCTGATTTTCGAGCCGCACGGATTGCAGCTTTAACAGCTCTCGAAGATAATAAGCCCATCATTTTGGTAACAACCCCAGCTGGTTTGGGCCAAGTCTTACCAAATAAGGCCCAATGGCAAGAATTTAATTTGAATCTGGCACTTGGCCAAAGCTATGACCAAAGTAACCTTATTGAACGCCTTTTAACGATGGGATATGTGCGCCAAAAATTAGTAGAAAGACCAGGAGATTTTGCAGTTCGCGGGTCAATTATCGATATCTATCCTTTAGACCAAGAGCCTTTGCGACTCGATTTCTTTGATGATGAATTAGATGCCATCAATATCATTGATAGTCAAAGTCAAAGAAGTATTGAAGGGGTCGAAGCTGTGAAGATTCTACCGGCAAACGATCTTTTGATTGACCGCCAGCAATTTGCCCAAGCTAGTGAACGGCTTCAGGCCTTAGCTCAAAGTCAAGCTGCTACGGCTGGTAAGGATGAAGAAATTTGGCAGCTTGAATATCAACAACGATTAGCCCGTTTTAAAGAGGGGATTTTTGAAGAAAGTGACCGCCTTTATGCAGCTTATTTTTATGAGGAACCGGCTTATCTTTTAGACTATTTAGATCAAAGAGCTTTCCCAGTTTTCGATGATTATAGTCAGTTAGCAGATAATTATCTTGAACTTCAGACAGATGTGGCACAGTGGTCCTTATTGGAAAGTAACCGGAAATTTTTAATGCCGGAAGGAATTTTCCCTGAATTTAATGACCTTTTGAAAAAAGATGCTCACAAGCAAATTTTCTTATCTGTTTTCGCTAAAGGGATGGGAAACTTACGTCTGGGGAAAATCTTAGCCCTTAAGAGTCGGGCTGTGCAACAATTTTTCGGGCAAATGCCTTTATTGCAGACGGAAGTTGAGCGTTGGAAAAAGCAGGGCCAAACGGTGATTTTCTTGATTAGTAGTCAAGAAAAGGTGGCAAAATTTTCCCAAACATTAGATGATTTCAAAATTTCGGCTCTGGTCACCCAAGCCGACCGAATTCAAGCCGGTCAGGTCCAAATTGTTCAAGCTAACTTGGAAAGTGGGTTTGAATATGGTAACAACGACTTAGTAATTTTGACAGAAAAAGAAATTTATGCCAAAGCTGTTAAGAAAAAACGGCCTTTAAAAATACGCCAAACTATGTCAAATACGCAACGTCTACGCAGTTACAATGATCTCAAGCCAGGTGACTACGTGGTTCATGTTAACCATGGGATTGGACGTTATATCGGTCTGAAAACCATGGAAGTCGGAGGACATCATCAAGATTATTTAACCTTACACTATGCAGATGATGCCGAATTATTCGTGCCTGTAACCCAACTAGATCGTGTGCAAAAGTATGTGGCTTCCGAAGGCCATGAGCCTAAAATTTACAAATTGGGAAGTGGTGATTGGGCGAAGACTAAGCGTAAAGTAACTAGTAAGATTGAAGATATTGCTGATGATTTGGTTGATTTATATGCCAAGCGGGAGGCCCAAAAAGGTTTTGCCTTTTCTAAAGATGATAGTCTTCAAGTAGACTTTGATGAGGCTTTTCCTTATCCTGAAACACCTGACCAATTGCGTAGTATCCAAGAAATTAAGGCTGACATGGAAAAAGAAAAACCGATGGATCGCCTCTTGATTGGAGATGTTGGTTTTGGAAAGACCGAGGTGGCCTTACGGGCCGCTTTCAAGGCCGTTCACGACGGTAAGCAAGTAGCGTTTTTAGCACCTACTACGGTCTTAGCCCAACAACACTACGAAACGATGATGACGCGTTTTGATGGTTTTGATGTGCAAATTGGAATTTTGTCACGTTTTGCGACGCCTAAACAAGTTCGCCAAACGCTTGAAGAGCTAAAAAATGGACAATTGGATATTATTGTGGGGACCCACCGCCTTTTATCAAAGGACGTAGTATTCGCAGACTTAGGTTTATTGATTATCGACGAGGAACAACGCTTTGGGGTACGTCACAAGGAACGTCTCAAGGAATTAAAGACCAGTGTGGATGTCTTGACCTTAACGGCAACGCCGATTCCACGGACGTTAAACCTTTCCATGTTAGGGGTGCGGGACTTATCGGTGATTGAAACACCACCACAAAACCGCTATCCGATTCAAACCTATATCATCGAGCAAAACTATCCTCTAATTGTTTCTGCAATTCAAAGAGAATTGGCGCGGGGAGGGCAAGTATTTTACCTGCACAACCGCGTAGGCGATATTGCTAGTGTGGCCAGTCAATTGGAAAGTTTAGTTCCTCAAGCTCGCGTGGCCTACATTCACGGTCGTATGCCGGAAAATCAAATGGAACAAATTCTGATGGACTTCATTGCCGGTGATTATGATGTTTTGGTGACGACGACAATCATTGAAACAGGGGTAGATATCCCTAACGCCAATACCTTATTGGTTGAAGATGCTGACCGTATGGGTCTAGCGCAACTTTACCAGTTAAGAGGACGAGTAGGTCGCTCCAACCGGGTAGCTTATGCTTATTTCATGTATCAAGCCGACAAGGTTTTAAACGAAATTAGCGAAAAACGTCTGGAAGCCATCAAGGATTTCACGGAATTAGGATCAGGTTTCAAGATTGCCATGCGTGATCTTTCTATTCGGGGGGCCGGTAATATCTTAGGGCGCCAACAACACGGCTTCATTGATTCCGTGGGTTATGATATGTACACTCAATTGCTGAACGAAGCTGTGGCTAAGAAACGCGGCTTAATCAAAGAAAAACGGGCCGATGCTGAAATCATTTTAGGCCTGGAAGCATACTTACCAGCTGATTATATTGATGATCAAAGGCAAAAAATTGAAATCTATAAGCGGATTAAACAAATGGAAACCCAAGAACAATTTGAAGAAATTCGCGATGACTTGGTGGATCGCTTTGGCGAATATCCTGAAGCCGTAAGTAATCTATTGGAAATTGGCAAGATGAAGATGAAGGCCGATCAAGCTTTGGTAGCCAAAATTAAGCAAGTTAAGGGTAAGGTAGAAATTATCTTGACAGACCAAGCGATGGAATGTTTCCAAGCGCCAGATGTGATGAAGGCCTTAGCTCAGGTCAAAATGGCCGCTAATATTGGTTTGAATAAGCACGACCGGTTTGTGGTGTCCTTGACGGTGCAACCTAAGATGACGGTTGCAGATGTCATGGCGGAAATTGACCAATTTTTGGTTGGATTACTAGAGATTTTAGGTGAGCAGCGTGAAGCAAAAAAACAGTAAAAAGTTAGTGCTTAAAGGGGCGTTGATTTTATCAGTGGCATCTTTAATTGCCAAGGTTTTAAGTGCTTTTTACCGGATTCCCTTTGAAAATCTTGTGGGTAATACGGGTTTTTACGTTTACCAGCAAATTTATCCAATCTATGGAATTGGAATGACCTTTGCTTTGAGTGGTTTTCCGGTATTTATTTCTAAACTGATTGCCGAACAACCTAGTGAGGAAGAAAAGCTGGCCTTATCCCGGCAGATGTTTGCCATTTTAATGATCTTTAGTCTGGTGATTTTTTTAGGTTTACGTTTTTTCAAACACCTAATCGCCCAGGCAATGGGGGATCCAGCTTTGGAAATTTTAATCGCTAATGTGGCTTGGATGTTTTTATTGATGCCTTTTTTAGCGGTCGGACGTGGTTATTACCAAGGAAAATTCAACATGGTACCTACCGCCATTTCACAAGTTAGTGAACAATTAGTACGGGTGCTAGTAATTTTACTGGCGGCCTTGCTCTTTGTTCAGCGACAGTGGTCTGTTTACCAAATGGGGGCCTACGCCATGTTGGGGGCGACTATTGGGGGATTGGTGGCCGGTTTGAGTTTTGGAAGGTTTTATCTGCGCGACTTTTTCAAGTACCCTGGCGCCAAAATTAAGCTTAATGCCCAAACGCTGGTGAAGCGCCTGGCTAGTGAAGGGGTAATTATCTGCCTGTTTGCCTCCTTGATGGTACTCTTGCAACTGGTAGATTCCTTTACAGTTAAGCAAGCTTTGCAGGCTGGGGGGATGTTTGATGAAATGGCTAAAGAGGTTAAAGGGACCTATGACCGAGCCCAACCCTTAGTCCAGTTAGGCCTAGTGGTGGCGGTTAGTTTTTCATCAACTTTATTACCGGCTCTAACTAAATCCTTACAAGCCAAAAGAATGATCGAATTTCGCTGGACAGCCAAGGCCTTACTGCGGATTAGTTTGGGAATTGGAACTGCCGCAACGGTGGGATTGATGTTGTTGATGCCACAGATTAATACTTTATTATTCGGTGATGCTAATCAATCTAAGACGATTGCAGTTTACGTTTTTAGTGTGGTTTTAGTGACGGTAATTTCGGCTTATAATTCCATTTTACAAAGCTTAAACCAATACCGTAGTACCGTAGTGGCCTTAATTGTTGCTATTTTTGTCAAATGGCTTTTAAATAGCTATCTAATTCTTCGTTTAGGTATTATGGGGGCTAGTGTGGCGACCATCCTAGGTTTAGCTGCTGGGTTAGTAGTTATCATGTTGGCACTGCCCGTGGAAGTAACCGGGTTGCTCACCGAAAATAACTATTTAATCAAGTTAGTTTTGACAACGTTGACGATGATTATTACTACGGGTTGTTGGATTTGGTGCCTGAATTATTTTTTTAATTTAACACGGCTGGCCGTGCTTATTGAATTACTCCTAGCGGTACCGGTCGGGGTCGTAAGTTTTGTATTAGCAGCGGTAGCCTTTAAATTATTTACCCTGCGGGAATGGCTCGTTATTCCCGGGGGCAGGAAGTTTATCCGCTTGTTGAGTAAAATTAATTTGAGTTTGTAAAGAAAGTAGGAAAGAAGATGCGTTTAGATAAGTATTTAAAAATTTCGCGGGTGATTAAACGTCGCACCGTAGCTAAAGAAATTTCGGACCAGGGTCGTATTACCATTAATGGTAAGGTTGCCAAGTCCTCTACGGATGTTAAGGTCGGTGACGAGCTCGTGATTAACTTTGGAAACAAGACTTTAACCCTTAAGGTCTTGGAACTAAAGGAAACTACTAAGAAGGCAGACGCTCAAGGAATGTATGTAGTGCTTAAAGAAGAATACAAAGAAGATTTTCGCCTTTAAGAAATGCTTAAAAGTCGGCTTTGGAGACAAAGTTCGGCTTTTTTTGTGAACTATTTTTTGTTATAATGAGGTGGATTTTAGCTCACGCGCAACTTAACTTGAGGGATAGGAAAATGAAAAATATGGGAAATAAAGCGCAGATCAAGGTGATTGAAAATCAACATTACATTGATAAGGCCAACAAAAGAAATTTCGAAAAATATCACTTACAAAGGCAAATGAAATTAGAAAGAGACCGCATTGTTCACCGTTGGTTTTGGATGTTGTCCTTAGCCTTCTTGGGGTTGGTCATCATTTTTTGTAGCTTTCAAGTCGTCAACTACAAGCACCGCTTATACCAGGTTCAGCAACAAGAAGCAGTGGCCCGCAAGGAATTAGCCAAGGAAGAAAGTAAACAAGCTAAATTGAAACAGCAAGTTACCCAACTGAAAGATATGAATTATGTTGAAAAAATCATTCGTGATAAGTATAACTACACTAAAAAAGGTGAAACTAATTATAATTTGCCTAATTAAATCAAAAAACTTTAAATTTCTCGGCCGGTCTTTTAGCGAACGTGTTATACTAACATTAGACGAAAATTAGGAGGATATTTCTTTTTATGGCAATTGAAGTAGGAGCCAAGCTAACAGGTAAAATCTCAGGTATTACAAATTTCGGAGCCTTTGTTGATTTAGGTGACAAAAAGACGGGACTAGTACATATCAGTGAGGTCTCTAATGGTTTTGTAAAGGAAATTGGGGACATTTTGAGTATTGGCGATGAAGTAACAGTTAAGGTATTATCGATTGGTGATGATGGCAAGATTGCCTTGTCTATTCGCCAAGCCCTAGAAGGCTCACAAACAGACAAAAAGCCTGGCAAACGTCCTCATTTCCGGGATAAAAAACCGACGGAGGGGGACAATTTTAAACGGGAAAATAACCGTCAACCACGGGGCCGTTCCTTTAGCCCTAAGCGCCATAATGATAACAAAAATAAAGATTTTGACTCCTTATTGGCCGGCTTCTTAAAGGAAAGTGAAGACCGCTTGACTTCCTTAAAGCGGAATACAGAAGGTAAGCGCGGAGGCCGTGGCGGTCGCCGTAGCTAAAGTAAAAGCCGAGAAGACTCGGCTTTTTTGCTTACTTAAGGAGAAATTCATGGAAAAACAATTTCAAAAAAATTGGCCATCCAAGCTAGCCCGGGTCCCCATCTTAGTTGCTGTTTCAACGGGGTGTGACTCTATGGTTTTGTTGGATTTATTATTGCAACTTCCCGCGCAGTTACGCCCAAAAATTCAAGTCGTCTATATTGACCACCAATTACGCGCCCAAAGTCAGGTGGAAGGGGACTTTTTACGAAAATATTGCCAAGTCCACCAACTCCCTTTATTTGAAAAAGCCTGGCCGGTGGCTGCGCACCCCCAAACGGGGTTAGAAGCAGCGGCACGTAAGTTTCGCTATGATTTTTTTGCCGAAGTCATGATGCAAACCAAGACACGGTATCTTTTGACAGCTCATCATGGTGATGATCAGGTCGAAACGATTTTGATGAAGCTTTTAAGAGGCGGAAAGTTAGCTCAGCTGTTAGGAATG
Organism: Ligilactobacillus equi DSM 15833 = JCM 10991; assembly: GCF_001435735.1. NCBI lineage: Bacteria > Bacillati > Bacillota > Bacilli > Lactobacillales > Lactobacillaceae > Ligilactobacillus > Ligilactobacillus equi. Next base: position 7,475 of record NZ_AZFH01000072.1, on the reverse strand, counting down.
GCAACTTGGCGGAACTTCAGAAAGCAAGGACAAATCTATCGCCCCTTGCTTGCCTTTAGCAAGGCAGAATTATATGCCTATGCTCATCGAAAGGGATTGACTTATTTTGAAGATGAAACCAACGCCCAAGATGACTATCTGCGTAATCGGCTCCGCCATCAGGTGGTCCCCGCCCTCAAGGCTGAGAATCCTCGACTCTTAGGTCAGGTTGCTTCTTATCGCGAACAACTCTCCCAAACGCTTACAACTGTGGCCTATTTTGGCCAACGTTATTTAAAAGATATTCAAACTGAGTCAGGTTATGATCTCAACTGCTGGCAAAACTTACCCCGACCAGTACAAGCTCAGCTTTGGGATTTACTTTTAGTCCAGGTTAAGTATAATCAAAACGCTAAGCAAACGCGTCAAGTCTTAGAACTCCTTAATAATCCCTATCGTCCCAATGGCGAAGTCCAGTTAAGTCCTAAGCTTTACTTGTTTAAACGATCACCTAATTTTTGGATTGGTGAAAAGAGTGTTACCGCAAGTTTTACTCCGCAACCATTAAAATTAAATCAGTGGCAAACTTTGCCTGATGGACGCCATATTGGTTTAGTACGGGCGGAGGATGCAAGTATCGAGGCAGCCAGTGATTATTTAGAGTTAACCGCATTGCCTAGGGGAGGTTTATATGTACGTACCCGTCAGGCGGGGGATAAACTGGTAACCAGGGCCGGCCATCAAAAAGTCAAGAAGATTTTGATTGACCAAAAATTAAGCCCTGAAGCGCGAGCAAAACAGCTTTTGGTAACCGATAGAGCCCAAAATGTTTATTGGATTTTAGATTTGAAAAAATCTGATTTGTCAAGGGGCCAGACTAATGCTAAAATTCAATACATAGTAGTCTTATTTTAGCTGAAACATAGAAAAGAGGAAATTACGATGAACAACGATATCAAGGAAATCTTGTACAGTAAAGAAGATATTGCTGCGGTCACTAAGAAATTAGGGACACAAATCACTAAGGATTATGCGGACAAAAAGCCACTTGTGATTTGTATCTTAACGGGTGCCGTCTTATTTATGACGGACTTAGTGCGTGAAATCGATACTTACTGTGAAATTGATTTCATGGATATCTCTAGTTATGGTGATGCTACGGAATCATCCGGTCAAGTGAAAATTATCAAGGACTTAGATAAATCCGTTGAAGGTCGTCATGTCTTAATTGTCGAAGATATCATTGATACCGGTCGGACTTTGGAAAAAGTTATGGAATTATTGAGTCACCGTGATGCTGCTTCAGTCAAGGTCTGCACCTTGTTAGACAAGCCTGCTCGCCGCGAAAAAGTGGTCACACCTGATTATGCTGGTTTTGAAGTTCCTAACGAGTTTGTAGTGGGTTATGGTTTGGACTACACTGGTTTTTACCGTAACTTGCCATACGTGGGAATTTTGAAGCCGGAAGTTTACGCAGAAAATTAAAAAAACTAAGACTAATGGTTAGTCAAAAAAGGTCAATTATGCTATGATTAAAGGCATAACGATAACATAAATGAGGAGGAATCCCATCAATGAATAATAAACAAAATGGGTTTGCCAGAAATAGCCTGTTTTACATTGTGATCTTCCTTGGGATTATGGGGGTTCTCTACTATCTTTTTGGTAGTCGAACAAATACAACCACTCAAGAAATTCAATCGAGCCAATTTATTACTCAATTGAAAAAAGATAATGTCAAAAGTTTCACAATTCAGCCTTCCGGTAGTACCTACAAGATTACGGGGACTTACCGTAAAGCGCAAGAAACTAAGGTACCAACAGGGATTGCTGGTTTATCTTCAGCTAGCACAAAGGCCACAGAATTCTCGACCAATGTGTTAACTAACGATAATATCATCACTACGATTGATAAGTATGCCACTAAAAATAAGGTGAAAAACAATACCAAAGAAGAAGAATCGTCTTCGATTTGGATGCAATTGTTAGTTTCCTTATTACCATTGGTCATCGTCATCTTCTTCTTTTACTTAATGATGGGCCAAGCAGGTCAAGGTGGTGGCAATGGTCGGGTGATGAACTTTGGTAAATCCAAAGCTAAACCAATTGATAAGAAAAATAATCGGGTCCGTTTCTCTGATGTAGCCGGAGCGGAAGAAGAAAAGCAAGAATTAGTCGAAGTGGTTGAATTCTTACGTGATCCACGGAAATTCTTGGCTTTAGGGGCCCGGATTCCTGCGGGGGTCTTACTCGAAGGACCTCCCGGAACTGGTAAAACTTTGTTAGCCAAAGCTGTGGCTGGTGAAGCCGGCGTGCCATTCTTCTCCATTTCTGGTTCTGACTTTGTCGAAATGTTCGTCGGGGTTGGGGCTAGTCGGGTGCGTGATTTATTTGAAAACGCCAAGAAGAATGCCCCATCAATCATCTTTATTGATGAAATTGATGCCGTTGGTCGTCGCCGTGGTAACGGTATGGGGGGCGGTCACGATGAACGTGAGCAAACCTTGAACCAATTGCTGGTTGAAATGGATGGGTTTGAAGGTGATGAAGGGGTCATTGTGATGGCCGCTACTAACCGAGCCGACGTCTTAGACCCTGCCTTATTACGTCCAGGTCGTTTTGACCGTAAGATTTTAGTTGGTCGTCCTGACGTGAAGGGGCGGGAAGCTATCTTGAAAGTCCATGCCAAGAACAAGCCATTAGGCAAGGATGTCGACTTGAAGATGATTGCCAAACAAACACCTGGTTTCGTTGGGGCTGACTTGGAAAACTTGTTAAACGAAGCAGCCTTGCTAGCTGCCCGGCGTGACAAGAAAGCCATCGATGCTTCTGATGTGGATGAAGCCGAAGACCGGGTAATTGCTGGTCCGGCTAAGCGCGATCGCGTGATTTCCAAACAGGAACGTGAAACGGTGGCTTACCACGAAGCGGGTCACACCATTGTTGGTTTGGTCTTAAACGACGCTCGTGTGGTCCACAAGGTAACAATTGTACCTCGGGGACGGGCCGGCGGTTATGCCATCATGCTACCTAAAGAAGACCAAATGTTACTTTCCAAGAAGAACATGCAAGATCAAATTGCTGGTTTAATGGGTGGTCGGGCTGCCGAAGAGATTATCTTCAACTCCCAATCATCTGGGGCTTCCAATGACTTCCAACAAGCTACACAATTAGCACGTGCCATGGTTACAGAATACGGGATGAGTGAAAAGCTTGGTCCGGTTCAATACGAAGGCGATGCAAGTATTATGGCTGGCCAAATGGGAAGCCAAGCGGCTTACTCTGGTCAAACTGCGAATGTGATTGACGATGAAGTTAAACGTCTGGCTACGGAAGGAATGGCCTTAGCGAAGAAGATTATCGAAGAACATCGCGCAGAACACAAGGTTATTGCGGAAGCCTTGTTAGAATACGAAACCTTGGACGAAAAACAAATCCTCAGCTTGTTTAAGACAGGTAAGATGCCTGCTCAAGCTGATGATGAGTTCCCATCTGAAAAGGCCGCAACTTTTGAAGAAGCCAAGGAAGCTTGGGAACGGAAAGAAGCTGCCAAGCAAGAAGATAAGGCGGATGAAGAACATCAAACCGAAGTCTTCTATCCATCTGAAAAAGACGAAAAGCACGAAGATGAATAAAATCTAGGCAAGCGAGATCACTTTCGGTCTCGCTTGTTTTACTGAAAGGGATACTGAAAATGACAGATTATTTAGTAAGAAGTTTAGCTGCGGGTAAAGAATTACGAGCTTATGCGATTGATGCCACTGAAATTGTTAGAGAAATGCAAAAACGTCAAGATACCTGGAGTGCTGCATCGGCTGCCTTAGGGCGGGCAACGGTAGGAAGTTTACTGTTAGCTGCTACTACCTTAAAAGGTGATGGGCGCTTAACTGTTAAGATAGATGGGGGCGGACCTGTCGGCGGGGTTGTCGTGGATGCTGATGCTCATGGGCATGTCAAAGGTTATGTGCAACACCCTCACGTTCACTTGCCATTAAATGAAAATGGGAAGATTGATGTGCGCGGGGCGGTTGGGACCGATGGATTCTTAGCCGTCACCAAGGACCTGGGTCTTAAAGAAGCCTTCACAGGTCAAGTGCCTTTGGTTTCTGGGGAGTTAGGTGAAGATTTTACCTATTACTTAGCCAAGTCGGAACAGATTCCTTCTGCAGTGGGCTTGTCCGTTTTCGTAAATGCCGATAATACCATTGAAGTTGCTGGAGGTTTTATGATTCAAGTCTTACCAGGAGCAAGTGAAGAAACGATTGCTAGTTTAGAAACTAAGTTAAAGGATATGCCTTTAGTTTCTCAAATGATGCGCGAAGGCATGAAGCCTGAAGATATCTTGAACTGGCTTTTTGGTGAAGATGACGTTGATATCTTGGCACGAGACACTGTTAAGTTTGAATGTGACTGTTCTAAGGATCGTTTTGCGCAAGCTTTGGCAAGTATTGCACCGGCAGATCTTGAAAAGATGATTACTGAAGACCATGGTGCGCAGGCGGTTTGCCATTTCTGTGGTAATAAGTATGAATTTAGTGAAGATGAATTGCGTGAAATTTCCGTACAAGCCCAAGCTAAGTAATTTTACAAGTGACTTTAAGTTGTGGTAAGATGCAAAATTGAGTGCTTGGTAAAACCAGGCAAAGCCAGACAACTAAAATTAATTTTATATGAGGTGAAAAAATGGAGTGGAAAATCGGTGATATCACCATTCCCAATCAAGTTGTAGTTGCACCAATGGCGGGAGTAACCAATGTTGCTTTCCGTACGATTACTAAACAATTTGGTGCAGGTTTAGTGGTTTGTGAAATGATTTCTGATAAAGGAATTCAATTTCGAAATAAAAAGACCCTCAGCATGTTAACCTTCGATCCCAACGAACACCCTGTAAGTGTACAAATTTTCGGAGGAAGCAAGGATACTTTGGTGGAAGCAGCTAAATTCGTGGCCGAAAACACTACGGTTGACATCGTTGACATTAATATGGGTTGCCCGGTGCCAAAGGTTACCAAGACTGATGCCGGAGCAAAATGGCTTTTGGACCCCGATAAAGTTTATGAAATGGTCAAGGCCGTATCTTCTGAAGTAGAAAAACCCATTACCGTTAAAATGCGGACAGGATGGGATGAAGATCACATTTTGGCTGTAGAAAATGCCTTAGCGGCCCAAGAAGCTGGGGCTAATGCCTTAGCCATGCATGGCCGGACGCGCAAACAATTATATACGGGTCACGCTGATTGGAATATTTTGCATGATGTGGCGCAAAAATTAACTATCCCATTTATGGGAAATGGTGACGTGCGCACACCGCAAGATGCTAAGCGGATGTTAGATGAAGTTGGCGCCGACGCCGTGATGATTGGCCGGGCAGCTTTGGGTAATCCTTGGATTATCAAGCAAACTAGTCACTATCTTGAAACCGGGGAACTTCTAGCTGAACCCGATGCGACTGAAAAAATTAAGGTGGCCAAGGAACACTTACACCGCTTAGTTTTGGCTAAAGGTGAAAATATTGGTCCGCGTGAGTTTCGTTCACAAGCGGCATACTACTTGAAAGGAATTCCACGTTCGGCTAAGACGAAGGCGGCTTTAAACGAAGCTGATACCGAAGCTAAGATGGTCGAAATTTTTGATAATTTCTTAGCCGAAACCTTAGCTCGTCCCCAAAGAAGACGCTAGAAGATAGCTTGTAGCTATGTTATAATTAACCATTGAAATAAAAGAAAGTGAGGAATAGGCAGCATGGCAAATCAACAACCCATGAATGACCAATTAAAAGTAAGACGCCAAAAAATGGAAGAACTGCGTGAAGCTGGGATTGATCCTTTCGGTCACCGCTTTGAACGCGATCACACCAACCAAGAATTACATGAAAAGTTTGGTAATCAAGGAAAAGAAGAATTAAACGACAAGCACATTGAAGTTACTATCGCAGGTCGGATGGTAGCTAAACGTGGTAAAGGTAAGGTTGGTTTTGCTGACTTACAAGATCGGACTGGGCGGATGCAATTATACATTCGGAAAGATGAAGTCGGCGAAGATATGTACTACATTTTTAAACGCTCTGACTTAGGTGATCACTTGGGGATTACTGGGGAAATTATCAAGACGGATATGGGAGAATTAACGGTTAAGGTTTCCAAACTAACTTTCTTATCCAAGGCCTTACGTCCATTGCCTGATAAATTCCATGGTTTACAAAATGTTGAACAAATTTACCGTCAACGTTACTTGGACTTGATTTCTAACAAGGAAAGTTACGACCGTTTTGTCAACCGTAGTAAGATTATCTCTGCTGTTCGTTCTTACTTAGATGGCAATGGTTTCTTAGAAGTAGAAACCCCAGTTTTACACAACCAAGCCGGTGGGGCCTCAGCTCGTCCGTTTATTACCCACCACAATGCTTTGGATATTCAATTGTACTTACGTATTGCTTTGGAATTACATTTGAAGCGTTTGATTGTGGGTGGCATGGAAAGAGTTTACGAAATTGGTCGTGTCTTCCGTAATGAAGGAATTGATACCAAGCACAATCCAGAATTCACGATGTTGGAATCCTATGCTGCTTATTTCGATTTCCAAGATGTGATGGATGAAACTGAAGGAATCTTTAAGGCTGCGGCAGCTGTGGTAACTGATGATAGCAAGATTACTTACCAAGGTACGGAAGTGGACTTCTCTAAGGAATTCAAGCGTGTGCACATGGTTGATGCAATTAAAGAAGCTACGGGAGTAGATTTCTGGCAGGAAATGACTGTGGAAGAAGCTAAGAAATTAGCCGATGAACACAAGGTTCACTACGAAAGCTACTGGCAAGTAGGTCACATTATCAATGAATTCTTCGAACAATTCTGTGAAGACAAGATTGTTGATCCGACATTTGTTTACGGTCACCCGGTTGAAATTTCACCATTAGCGAAGAAAAATGCGGATGACCCACGTTTTACAGATCGATTTGAATTATTTATTTTAGGTAACGAATATGCTAATGCCTTTACGGAATTAAATGATCCAATCGATCAACGCCAACGTTTTGAAGCTCAAGTGGCGGAACGTCAAGCGGGTAACGATGAAGCCGAAGGTATTGACGAAGACTATATCGAAGCTATGGAATATGGGATGCCTCCTACAGGTGGTTTAGGAATTGGGATTGACCGTTTAGTGATGTTATTAACTGACGCTCCATCAATCCGCGATGTACTCTTATTCCCAACTTTACGTCCAGACGCTTAATTAAACTAAAAGCCGTAGCTTTCAAGCTGCGGTTTTTTTGCGTATTACAAAGGTAAGTAAGATATAAGAAATTTGGGAAAATTAAAGTTAATAAAAAAAGCAAAAAAGTGTTGACGAAAGTAAAGACGCCTGGTAATATATTATTTGTTGCTGATTGAGAGCGACAAAAAATTAAATTAAAAACTTGTTGACATAAAATGTTAAATAAGTTATGATATAGAAGTTGTCGCAAGACAGCGAGTAGATCTTTGAAAACTAAACAA
>NZ_AZFH01000071.1:0-473 GCF_001435735.1 Ligilactobacillus equi DSM 15833 = JCM 10991 | reverse complement strand
AAAAGACACTTGCTATTATAGTCTATTGACCGTAGCGTATCGTTTTCTCTAAATTTCTTTCCCATTAACTCTGTATTGAATTTTGAACCGCAATTCTTGCATCCAATACACTTAGCCTTTACGTTTGTTGGGCGGTGTTCGTAAGCGTACGATACATGGTCATTTTTCAACTTTTCTAACCGATTTTGTAAATTTATCAATGCTTTAGTTGGCTTACCAATAGATTTCTTGATAAAGCGTTGCAAATAGATGCCATCTTCACAAATATCATTGTCCCACTTTTCAGCTTTCTCTTCTGATACAACTCCATGACCATAAGTGTTTATATGACCATATCCATTTTCTACTAAAATTTGCGGTAGCATATCGTATGCGATACCCTTAACCCGCTTTTTTTCACGTTCTAGGTCGGCATACTTTCTCTTTACATCCATTGACTCTCCGGCGTGTCCCATAATAATTCCTCCATTTTT
>NZ_AZFH01000070.1:0-962 GCF_001435735.1 Ligilactobacillus equi DSM 15833 = JCM 10991 | reverse complement strand
GATGCTACTGGCACTATTGCTAACACTATGAGCCAAACAAATGAAGATCATGGTTACAAGACCAATACGGTTAAGAATGATGTTGAACCAAACCCTACTCCAGTTAAGGTTGTTGTCAACTCCGACGGTACTAACATCGACAAGACGACTGTTTTACCGGGACAAATGGTAACTTACACTGGTACATGGGACTTATCCGAGTTAGCAAACCACAAGTTTACTAAGGATGAATTAGCTAAAGATTGGACATTTGATGATGACTATGACGAAGCTAAGATTAGCCCAGTCACTGATTCATTAAAGGTAACTGATGCTAAGAACAACGATATTACTAAGCTATTTAAGCCTGTATGGGACGAAAAAGCTGGTAAGTGGGTATTAACACCAAATGATACTAAAGCGTTCTTAGAAACTTACAAGGGCCAAAAACTTACTGTGTCATTTAACTCTGTTGTCAAAGCTGATGCTACTGGTACTTTAGCTAATACCATGAACCAAACTAATAATAGCGTTGGTTACAAGACTAATACTGTTACAAACGATATTGCTACTGATCCTAAACCAACTAAGGTTGTTATGGATGAACAAGGCAAGGACGTAAACAAAGCAACAGTTAAGCGTAACGCTAAGTTAGTTTACCAAGGTACATGGGACTTATCTGAATTAGCAAACCACACCTTCACTAAGGAAGAACTTGCTAAAAACTGGACATTTAGTGATGACTATGATGAAACTAAGTTTACTGCTGACGAAGGTTCCTTCAAGGTAACTGATGCTAAGGGTAATGATGTAACTTCACTATTTGACGCTAAATGGGACGCTAAGAATGGTAAAGTGGTTGTAACACCTAAGAATGTTGAAACCTTCTTAAACACGTTTAAGGGCCAAAAACTTGATGTTGAATTTGCTGGTAAGGTAAATAAAGATGCTAAGGGTGTGCTCGAAAACACTATGGTGCAAAC
>NZ_AZFH01000008.1:0-422 GCF_001435735.1 Ligilactobacillus equi DSM 15833 = JCM 10991 | reverse complement strand
GTCTTATCAGTTTCTTTTCCGCTTAAACCTTTGATGGCTGTTTCAATTGCTGAAGCATCCGCATCAGCTTCCTTTTGCGTTAAGCCACTCTGGGTCTTGGCTGTTTGACCTGCCTTAATAGCCTGGTCTAATGCGCCCTTGCTTTCGTCTGAACTGTTGGCGTATTTAGAACCAGCTTGGGCGGAAGTACCGTCGCTAATGGCTTGATTCAACTTATCTAAGTTGGTTGGTTGACCCTTCAAACCATTGATCGCATCTTGAATAGCCTTGGCATCTTGATCGGCGGTGGCTTGGGTCAAAGCATTATTCTTCAGATCCTCACCAGCTTGGCTGAGGGCCTTATCCAAGGCGCTCTTATCGTCGCCATTGGCGTCGTTGTAGTAGCTGGCACTCTTTTGAGCTGCTTCACCTTTACTGATGGC